>CANSQW010000147.1 GCA_947649215.1 uncultured bacterium
CCGTCCGCCTGCGCGCCCCCGTGCGAAGGCGGACGGGACGCCGGGCCCTCTGCCGCAGACCCCGCGCCCAGGCGCGGCAGCGCCAGCACGCAGGCCAGGCCCGCCAGGGCCACGAGGGACAGCACGCCGAAGAAGGCCGGGTAGCCCGCCGCGCCGATGAGCGGGAACAGCGCCGCCGGGCCCAGCATGGCGGCGGCCGTGGTGACGAACCGCAGCGCCCCCAGGCGTCGTCCCAGGCGATCGGGGGCGGAAAGCGCCGTGAGGTAGCTGGACACGCAGGGATGGTAGGCGGCCAGGCCGACGGACTGCATGAGGTGGAGCGCCACCACCAGCCCGGGGTCATGGCAGAAGGGCAGCGCCAGGCAGGGGCCGCAGAACCCCACGGCGCCGACGGCCATCACCAGGCGCGCGCCGCGCCGGTCGGCCAGGGGCCCGAACAGCGGCCTCAGCAGCACGGCCAGCAGCACGTAGAAGCTGTTCTGGGCGCCGGCCAGGAACGCCCCGCCGCCAGACGACCGCACGAGCTCCGGCATGGCGGCCGTCTCCGTCGTGTTGAACCCAAACAGCAGAAACGCCGACACCAGCGCCAGGACGGCAGTCGCCCTTCCGTCTCTCTTCATCCTAAGACCCTCCTCGCGGCCAGATTCCGCACCGCAGCGCCGCGCCCCTCCCGCACGGCTTCCCTCACCCGCGATGATGCGCCTCGGGACGGCGCGTTTCCTCACAAGATTGTGGAGCCGCCACATTTTTCTCCGATCCGGCCAATGTTGGAGGCACCAGACAGCCTTGGGAGGACGGGGGCGGCTCCCGGTCGGTAGCATCCGGGGCATCTTGGCTGATCCGAGCAAGACGAGATCGAAGGAGGAGACAAGATGGAGGAGAAGAGAGGGCCCCGAGAGCCCGAGTACTTCATGAGGGACGGCAAGCTCACCCGCCGCACGTTCATCCAGGGCGTCGGCGCCATCACCGTGGCCTCGGCGTTCGGCTTCGGCGCCGCGGGCGCCACCGCCGGCGCCGCCGCGGCCGACGAGGCTCCCGCGGCTTCCGGCGAGAAGTCCGTCCACGCGGTGTGCACCGTCAACTGCACGTCCCGCTGCCACCTGCACGGCACCGTCCGCGACGGCAAGCTCGTGCGCGTGGAGCCCGGCGACATGCCCGGGCGCCCCGGCTACGCCAACGCGTGCCTGCGCTCCATGAGCTACATCCAGCGCCTGCAGGACGAGAACGCCCGCGTCATGTTCCCCATGCGCCGCACCGGCGAGCGCGGCTCCGGCGAGTTCGAGCGCATCTCCTGGGACGAGGCCATGGACGCCATCGCCGAGAAGCTCAACGCCGTACTGGCCAAGGATCCGAAGGCGGCGTCGTTCTACTCGTTCACCGGCGACCTGGGCAAGCTCTCCTGGGAGGCGCCCACCCGCTTCGCCGCGTGCCACGGCGCCACCACCTGGGACATCGAGGGCATCATGGGCGACCACGGCGCCTCCATGGGCATGACCATGGTCTTCGGCACCCACCGCGGCGCCCACGACTCCCGCGACTACCTGAACTCCAACCTGCTCATCTGCTGGGGCCGCAACGTGGCCGACACCCACACCTCCGAGCTGCGCGACTACGTGGCCGCCCGCAAGGCCGGCGCCAAGGTCATCGTCATCGACCCGCGCCAGTGCTCCACCGCCGCCATGGCCGACGAGTGGATCGGCATCAACCCCCAGACCGACCCGGCCCTGGCCCTGGGCATGATGAACTGGATCATCGGCCACGACCGCCACGCCAAGGACAAGCTGGTGGAGGAGTCCGTGGCCCCCTACCTCATCCGTGAGGACGACGGCACCTACCTGCGCATGGTGGACGGCGCCGTGGTGGCCTCCACCGGGGCGGACGCCCTGGAGGCCGGCTCCATCGGCACCGCCCCGGCCGCCCAGGGCGAAGCCGGCGAGGGCGCAGGCACCTACGTCATCTGGGACGAGGCCACCGGCGCCGCCATGGCCGCCCCCGACGCCGCCATCATCAAGGCGGGCGCGGCGACCCCGGCGCTCTCCGGCACCTTCACGGTGCAGGGCGTCGAGTGCCGCACGGCCTTCGACCACCTGTGCGACAGCTGCGCCGCCTACACGCCCGAGCGCACCGGCGAGATCTGCGGCATCGACCCGGCCGTGGTGGAGCGCCTGGCCGAGGAGTACATCGACGCCCAGCCCGCCGGCATCCGCATGGGCCAGGGCATGCAGCGCGTCTACCACTCCTACGCGCCCTTCCGCACCGTGGCCACGCTGGCCATGGTAGCCGGCTACATCGGCGTCCCCGGTGGCGGCGCGTCCCATGCGGGCGGCACCGCCACCAACAAGCCGGTGGCTGGCTACACGGGCCCCACGTACGACTACGCCGACTGGTCCGACACGGGCAAGAAGGCCAACCTGGTGCCCTCGTCGCTCATCTACCAGGCGGCCATCGACCACGACCCGGTGCCCATCGACTTCCTGTGGATCGCCAACTCCAACTTCATCAACATGAGCCCCGACTCCAACAAGA
Organism: uncultured bacterium; assembly: GCA_947649215.1. Lineage (GTDB taxonomy): Bacteria > Actinomycetota > Coriobacteriia > Coriobacteriales > Eggerthellaceae > Enterorhabdus. The sequence goes on from CANSQW010000147.1 coordinate 2,527, forward strand.
TCATCAACGAGGTCATCCCCGCCATCGACTTCATCGTCACGGCGGACCCGTGGTGGACGTGGACGGCCAAGTACTCCGACATCGTGCTGCCCGCCACCACCTACTGGGAGCACTGGGACCTCATCGACCGCAGCCCCTGGGCCATGTTCAACCAGCCGGCCATCGAGCCTCTGGGCGAGAGCAAGTCCGACGTGGAGATCATGAGCCTGCTGGCGAAGAAGACGGGCGTGGAGCAGTACTGGAACAAGACCGACGAGGAGTGGATCCGCCAGTTCGTCGGCACCGACCACCCCGCCTGGGACGACCTCGACTGGGATCGCGACGTCGTGGGCCAGGGCATCTACGGCCGCTCTGACGCCATCTACGACCCGGCCATCGTCTACTCCGACGGCACCGGCTACAAGACCGACACCGGCAAGTTCGAGTTCTACACCGAGGCCATGCTGCCCTACGGCGACGAGGTGCCCACCTGGCAGCCTCCCGCGGAGGATCCGCGCGGGGGCGAGCTGGCCGCCAAGTACCCGCTCGTGTTCATCCAGTACCACGACCGCCTGAACGTCCACACCCAGCACATCCTGAACCCCGCCCTCGAGGTGGTCCAGGACGAGCCGCTGCTGCAGATGAACCCCGTGGACGCCGCAGCGCGCGGCCTGGCCCACGACGACGTGGTGCACGTGTTCAACGACCGCGGCGAGATGAAGATCCGCCTGTTCCTCACCGAGGGCATCGTGCCCGGCACGGTGGCCACCCAGAGCGGCTGGACCCCCGACTACTTCATCGACGGCTGCTACCAGAACCTGACGCACCTGACCCTCTGCGACGCGGAGGAGGACTACAGCATGACCAACAGCGCCTTCTACGACGTGCTGGTCGAGGTTGAGAAAGCTTAGAGGAGGCAAGAAGATGGCTGACAAGAAACACTACGCAATGGTCATCGACACCGACCATTGCGTCGGCTGCCAGACCTGCACGGTGAGCTGCAAGATCTCCAACGAGGTGCCGGGCACGGCCCACTGGAACCACCTGGAGAGCCTGGACGGGGACGTGCTCTACCAGGCCACGGGCACCTTCCCCACCCCCACGCTCGCCTTCCGCCCGCTGCTGTGCAACCACTGCGAGGATCCCGCCTGCGTGCGCCACTGCCCCTCCGGCGCCATGCAGAAGGACGAGAAGACCGGCATCGTGTCGGTGGATCAGGATCGCTGCATCGGCTGCGGCTACTGCAGCTGGACGTGCCCCTACGGCGCGCCGTCCATGGATGACGTGAACCACGTCATGAGCAAGTGCACCTTCTGCGCCGAGACGCGCCTGGATCGCGGGGCCGAGCCCTTCTGCGTGGCCAGCTGCCCGGCCAACGCCCGCATCTTCGGCGACCTCAACGACCCCCAGAGCGAGGTGGCCAAGCTCGTGCAGGGCGGCCATGCCGTCGCCTACCAGCCCGAGCACGGCACCCGTCCGTCCGTCTACTACCTCTAAGGAAAGGGGATACCGATGAGCATGGAGATCCTTCCCCTGCTGCTGTTCACTACCTGCGGCGGCCTGGCGGCCGGCGCCTACACGGTGGACGCCCTCTGCGTGTCGGGCCACGGCGCGCCCTCCTCTGTCAAGCGGGCCTGGCTTCTGCCCCTCGTCTGCATCGTGCTGCTGGGCGTAGGCCTGCTGGGCACGCTCGCGCACCTGGGCCAGCCGCTGCGCTTCGTCAACGGCATGATGAACCCCGCGTCCATGATCTCCCAGGAGTCCTACTGGGCCATCGCCTTCGGCGTGGTGCTCGTGATCGACCTGGTGCTGGCGCGTCAGAAGGGCCAGGCGGTGCGCCCCGTGCGCTGGATCGGCGCCGTGGCGGCCTTCGGGCTGATGGTCGTGACCGGCCTGGCCTACTACGACGCCCTGGGGCTGGCGGGCTGGCGCACCGCGGCCACGCTGCCGTTCTTCGTCCTGGGCGACCTGGGCGCCGGCGCGGCCGTGGCCACGCTGCTCGCGCCGGCCGAGCGCGCGGGCGAGGTCTGGCGCGCCTGCATCGCCGGCGCCATCGCCTGGGCCGTCGCTATCGCCGCCTACGGGC
>CANSQW010000148.1 GCA_947649215.1 uncultured bacterium
CGCCCGTCTTCTCCTGGATGGCCACGATGTCGTTCTGCGGGATGACGCCCTGCCACGCGTCGATGCCCATCTCCACCATGTCGCCCACCAGCGGCTCGCAGATGCAGTCGGCGTGGTGGATGAACATCATGCCCAGGTCATGGGTTGCCTGGACGATCTCGGCATGCAGCGGCTTGATGACCTCGCGCCACACCTCGGGTGGAAGGAACAGGTTCTGCTTGGAGCCCCAGTCGTCGTGGAAGTACACGATGTCGGGGTGGATCTGCTCGTAGGCCTCGCGGATGGAGGCTATCTTGAAGTCGGCGATGGCGCGCAGCATCGCCGCCATCTCGTCGGGATCCTCAAGGTAGGCGCAGAACGCGTCCTCCATGCCCATGAGAAAGTGCGAGCGCTCGAACAGGCCCTGGGCAGACCAGAACATGACGAACGTCTCGTCGCGGTCGAGCGCCTCCACCTCGGCCTTGGCCTTGGACCAGTCGAGGCCTTGCACCGGCGGGATGACCAGCTGCTCGCGCCACTTCTCAATGTCGCTGACCACCTTGTTCTCGTCGGTGATGTGCGGGTGCTTGCCTGGCGCGTCGGGCAGCCGGATGCACGTCGTTCCCCATGAGTCCCGATGCTCCTGGCCGTCGGCGGGGCAGACATCCGCCATCCGAATCGGGTCGGACACGATCTTCACGGCATTGAAGAAGTTGCCGTAGTAATCCGGCTGCCTCCCCTCTAGGATTGCCGTCATGTTCTCGCGCTGGTTCATTCGCAACCACCCCTTCCCGTCATTCGAAACGTCTTACAGCAGCGTCTCGATGATAGGAAGCGGCGAGGTCGGCGCCATCGGACCTTATTCCCTATTCCCCATGTAGCGCGCGTCGGCCCCCGTCGCGGCACTAGCCGTTTCGTTCGATATCGCCGAACGGCCTGCCGAACAGCGCCAGGCGGGCGTTTCACGTGGAACATTCGCGACGCGCGGGGCGTTTGGGCGGCCGCGCGCGCGGGCATGGGTACAATAGCCGCTGACACCACTACCGGGAAAGGAACCGCCATGGAGGACTTGACGATGATGCTCGACCGCTGGATCGCGAACGCGGACGATCCGGGCGTCCAGCAGCAGCTTCAGGAGCTGCGCGCGGGCGACGAGACCGCCGTGCGCGACGCCTTCTACCAGGACCTGGCCTTCGGCACCGGCGGGCTGCGCGGCATCGTGGGCGCGGGGCCGAACCGCATGAACGTCTACACCGTGGCCAAGGCCACGCAGGGGCTGGCCAACTACCTGAACGCGAACTTCGCCGAGCCGAGCGTGGCCATCGCGCGCGACAGCCGCCATATGGGACGTGAGTTCGTCGAGGTGGCGGCCGGCGTGCTGGCAGCCAACGGCATCCGCTCGTTCCTCTACCCGCGCATCGAGCCCACGCCGGCGCTGAGCTTTGCCGTGCGCGACCTGGGCTGCTCGGCCGGCATCTGCATGACGGCCAGCCACAACCCCGCGCCCTACAACGGCTATAAGGCCTACGGCCCGGACGGCTGCCAGATCACCACGCAGGCCGCGCATGACATCCAGGCGGCCATCAACGCCACCGACGTCTTCGACGACGTGCGCGCGATGCCCTTCGCCGAAGCGCTGGAGAGCGGGATGGCGCGCTACATCGGCGAGGACACGCTCGACCGGTTCATCGAGGCCGTCGCCGAGCAGTCGGTCGACGCGGCGGCAGACGCGGAAGGCGCGGAAGACGTGAAGGTGGTCTACACGCCGCTCAACGGCACGGGCCTGGAGTGTGTCACGCGCATCCTCGAGAAGACGGGCGTGCGCGATGTCACGCTGGTGGAGGAGCAGGCCGCGCCTGACGGCGACTTCCCCACCTGCCCCTATCCCAACCCCGAGATCCGCGAGGCGCTCGAGCGCGGCCTGGCGCTCTGCGAGCAGGTGCGCCCTGACCTGCTGCTGGCCACCGACCCCGACGCCGACCGCGTGGGCATCGCCGCGCGTCATGGCGACGAGTACCGCCTGATCAGCGGCAACGAGATGGGCGCGCTGCTGCTCGACTACCTGTGCCGCGCGCGCGAGGCCCGCGGCGAGAGCCTGGCCGACGCGGTGGCCGTCACCACCATCGTCTCCACGGCCATGGTGGACGCGCTGGCCGCCGACTACGGGTTCCAGCTACGCCGCACGCTGACCGGCTTCAAGTACATCGGCGAGCAGATCGGCCTGCTCGAGGCCGCCGGCACGCCCGGCCGCTTCCTCTTCGGCTTCGAGGAAAGCTACGGGTACCTGGCCGGCACCCACGTGCGCGACAAGGACGCCGTGGTGGCCAGCATGCTCATCTGCCAGATGGCGCGCGACTACAAGGCCCGCGGAATGGACCTGGTGGAAGCGATGGACGCGCTCTACCAGCGCTACGGCTACCACCGCAACGCCACCATCAGCCTGGAGTACCCGGGCGCGGCGGGCGCGGAGAAGATGGCCGCTATCATGGCGCGCCTGGAGGCCGAGCCGCCGACGGAGGTGGCTGGGCTGGCCGTGACCGCCTGCGTGAACTACCGCGAGGGCGTGGCCATGCCGGTGTGCGGGTCGGCCGGGCCGGAGGGCGCCCCCGACGAGCCGCAGACGCTGCCCGCGGCCGACGTGTTCGAGATGCAGCTGGAAGGCGGCAGCAAGCTCATCGTGCGCCCGAGCGGCACCGAGCCCAAGATCAAGGCATACCTGTTCGCCGCCTGCCCCACGCCCGCGGAGGCCGAGGAGCGCCTCGCCCGCATGGACGCCGCCGCCCGCGAGCTGCTGGCGTAACGTCGCTCTATAAAAGTAAGGAGGGGCCGTCGGACGGTCCCAAAATGCGAAGAAGGCCGCTAGGGAGATGCGGCCTTCTTCTTTTGAGAGGAAGAAGCGAGGAGAGGCTTCTTGCGACAGCGGCGGGAGGAGGGTGTTCGCGCTGTCTATGTCCTCATCGTAACGAGTGTATTATCCTTAGTCAAGAATAATTTCGTTTCAGGATAGATAATTCCACGGCACGTCCGCCCATGTTCCACGCGAGGAGCGTGCGCTGTCCCCCATTTCGGGTGAACCTGCTCCGATCCGGCTCCGAACCGATGGCTTTCTCGTGCCACACGCGGGGGAACTTGGCCGTCGTGGCGTGCGACTGCTACCATAGGCGGGGAAATTCGCGCCTCGCCGTTCGATGCCGTGCGACGGGGCGACCGTCCGCGAAAGGAACCCCCTCATGACTAACAAGTCTCTCGCCAAGCAGCCCTCCGATATCTGCGTGCTGGTCACCGGCGGCGCCGGCTTCATCGGCAGCCACACCTGCATCGAGCTTCTCGACCGCGGCTACTCCGTGGTGGTGGTCGATGACCTGAGCAACTCGAGCGAGGTGGCGCTCGACCGCGTGCGCGCCATCACCGGCACCGACGAGGGCGACGCGCGCGACCGGCTGCGCTTCTACGAGGCCAGCATCCTCGACCGCGACGCGCTCGAGCGCATCTTCGACGAGAACGACGTGGACGTCATCATTCACTTCGCCGGCTTCAAGGCCGTCGGCGAGAGCGTGCAGAAGCCGCTCGAGTACTACTGGAACAACATCGCCGGCACGCTGGTGCTGTGCGAGGTGGCGCGCGAGCACGGGTGCAAGAACCTCGTGTTCTCGTCGAGCGCCACGGTGTACGGCGAGCCCGAGTTCATCCCCATCACCGAGGCATGCCCCAAGCACGACGCCACCAACCCCTACGGGCAGACGAAGTCCATGCTCGAGCAGATCCTCACCGACCTCTACGTGGGCGATGGCGAGTGGAACGTCGTGCTGCTGCGCTACTTCAACCCCATCGGCGCGCACGAGAGCGGCCTCATCGGCGAGGATCCGAAGGGCATCCCGAACAACCTGCTGCCGTACGTGGCGCAGGTGGCGGTGGGCAAGCTGCCGAGCGTCGGCGTGTTCGGCGATGACTATCCCACTCCCGACGGCACCGGCGTGCGCGACTACATCCACGTGGTCGATCTGGCGCGCGGGCACGTGGCGGCGCTCGACTGGATGGGCGGGCGCGTCGGCGACGGCGAGGCGCGCGGCCTCGGGTCGATCGCGGGCGAGCCGGCCGAGGATGGCACGCGCCGCGGCGTGGGCATCTTCAACCTGGGCACGGGGAAGGGATCGAGCGTGCTCGATGTCATCCACGCGTTCGAGAAGGCCTGCGGGCACGAGCTTCCCTACGAGATCAAGCCGCGCCGCGCCGGCGACATCGCCGAGAACTACGCCGCGTGCGACAAGGCGCGCGACGAGCTGGGCTGGACGGCCGAGTACGACCTGGAGCGCATGTGCGCCGACAGCTGGCGCTGGCAGTCCGGCAACCCCGACGGCTACGCCACTACCGCGAACGCCGAGTCGCGCGCCTAGCACCACCCGAGCCAACGGTTCCCCCTGCGCCCCGGGCTTCCCCTCCGGAAGCCCGGGGCGCGTTTGTTGTTCCGCTGGCGGCACCGCCGCCCTACCTGAAGGAGATGTAATCGTGCGTTTACCTTTTCGCCTGATCATGCCGCAGTTTTGCGTAGTTTTTGAGCAATATGACCCAAACGTAAACGGCCGTTTACAGGCTTTCCGCC
>CANSQW010000149.1 GCA_947649215.1 uncultured bacterium
CAGCCACACACACGTGCGCACGGCGGTTGACTAAGGCGCCTGCCATCGTGCGTCCTGTTAGTCGCCGCGCCCTCGCGTAACGCGCGTGTGGGCCGGGTGCTCGTCCCGCATGGTGTCTACCTGGGCGAGGATGCGCTTCGGGTTGAGCGAGCGAGGGCGGGCAGCTCCTCCTGCATCTCGGTGAGGTTCCGCCAGAAGCGCTTGGGCATGAGGCGCTGGCGCAGCTCTGGGTTGTAGCGCGACTCGACGGATACGGCATGATAGAAGCGTCTCCAGGCATGCTGCATGGTTGCCTCGTCGGCGGCGCGGTCGGGAAGGACAGGCTCGGGAAGCCCTTCGGTGCGCACGAGCGACCAGCCCTTTCCCTCGTAGACACCGGCAAGGTGGTGCGCCTCGTCGTAGATGAGGAAGGGCTGCGTGTTGAAGCGCCCGGCGAAGTGGTCCATGACGAGGGGGAGGGCGTTCGCCTTGGGATTGCACCGGGCGAACCACAGGCCTCCTTCGAGGTGCTCGAAGCGGGTGAACTGAAGCAGGTGCTCCTGCTCGACGAACACAGTGCGCGCTAGCTTGAACACCGGCTGCACGGCGGGGTGGGAGAGATCTGAGGTCATAGCGCCTCGCACGCGGGGGCAATGCGCGCCGCCGACGCGCCCCGTCGGGTTGGCGGCTCCAGCGCAGCGGGATCGACGGCGGCAGCGTGCGCAGGAGCGTTGGGCGTTAAGGGCCATTCCGTGGCGGATGTAGCGGTAGACGGCCGTCGCGGCCCCCGGTTCGTCGGAGAGTGCAGCGCGCGTCGCGTAGGCGAGCGCCTTGGGGCCGCAGGCTTGGCGAAAGCCCGAGCGCACCCGCTCGGCGTGGCTGGGGCACGTCTCTATCTCCACGACATGCTGCCCCAGGCGCACCTGCGCCGTCCCTCCTGGCAGCACGTCTGAGGGGTCTTCGCGACGGGCATAGGAGGCGAATACCGCGGAGAACAGCCCCTCCAGACTACCGTCGAACTGGTACGCCACCTCGTCGTAGATCTCCACGGCCCCCGCATCGAGGGCCGGACGTCCTGTGTCGGGGATGGTCACCCGCGCGTTAGGTGCGCCGCACGCGTCCCCCTCGCCAGGTGCTGCCTTCTCTGCAGGGGTGCCCGTGACCGCGTCTTCTGCGCCCATCGTCGCGTGACTTGCGCCGCTGGATGCGAACCGCGCGACGGAGCTGACGGCGTCTCGCGGCTCTGGAGACGGGACCGCGCCATCGCCGGGTGACGTCGCGGAGCGGAGACGCCGGGTGGTGGCAGGCGGAGCTGCCCAGGGGGTGTTCTCGTCTGCGCTCATGCGAACAGCATCTCCGGAGTGGGCCTTGAGGGCGTCGTCTCGAATGTCGCTCCGGCGCTCGATGGCCGGGCGTCGGGGCTGGCGGACCCCCTTCTTCTCCCTCGCTCGGAAAGGCGTCTTCCGCCCGCTGATGCCCGAGCGCCTGCCGAGGAGCTCGGGTGACAAGGCGACGAGGCGCCCGCGCCCTCGACGTCGGCGCTGCTCAGCATGCCCCCGCGGGACTCTCGCCTGCGCGCTCCCGCCATTTCCTCGTCCCCGAGCTCCAGCCCCAAGTTGTGACCCGCTCCCATGCCGTGCGCGGCTTTGGGCCCCTCGCCGCGAATGGCGGCCTTCTCGGGGGTGTCCACCGATTCGAAGAGACTCAGCTGGCCGGGGATGGCCTTGTCAGCGCGACGGCCATGGCGCCCTCCCTCTGGGGGTGCGGCGAGCTGGGCGCGCAGCGCCTCGCGGGTGAAGTCGACGCCTTGCCCGGCATAGTGCCCATCGCAGGTGATGAACAGCCGCGCCCGCTTGTAGGCGATGCCGAGCTTGCGGAGCGCCTCCTCCCGTAAGGTGGCATGGCGTCGGGCTCTCACGATGAGCTTGGCGCCACGCACGCCGATGCCCGGCACGCGCAGGAGCATCTCGTAGGGCGCGGTATTCACCTCGACGGGAAACTGCTCAAGATGGTTGAGAGCCCAGTTCGCCTTAGGATCGACAAGCGGATCGAGGAAGGGGTCGCGCGCCTCGATTACCTCGTCTACGTCGAACCCGTAGAAGCGCAGCAGCCAGTCTGCCTGGTAGAGCCGATGCTCGCGGTTGAGTTGCACGGCGTCGGTGGCAGGCAGCCGCACGTCGTCGTTCACGGGCAGGTAGGCGCTGAAGAAGACCCGTCTCATGCCGACGGAGCGGTAGAGGGACGCCACCAGGTTCAGGATGTGATGGTCGCTCTCCGGCGAGGCGCCGATGATCATCTGGGTGCTTTGGCCGGCGGGGGCGAAGGCGCGCGTCTTGCGCTTGGGGGCCACTGGCGTGAGGTAGGTCGTGCGCTTGCGCATGAGGGCTCGGGTGTCGGCGTCCTCCGCCATGGAGGCCATGATCTGGCGCATGGGGGAGAGGATGCTCGTGCGCGACTTGTCCGGCGCGAGCAGCTTGAGGCTCTGAGCCGAGGGCAGCTCGAGGTTCACCGAGAGGCGGTCGGCCAGGTGTCCCAGCCTGTCGAGCAGCTCCGGCGAGGTTCCGGGAACCGCCTTGGCGTGGATGTAGCCGCGGAAGCGGTGCTCGTAGCGCAGAATCTCAAGCGTCTGGATCATGAGCTCGGTGGTGAAATCAGCGTTGCGGATGACGCCGGAGCTGAGAAACAGCCCCTCGATGTAGTTGCGCCGGTAGAATCCGATGGTGAGGTCGGCAAGCTCGCGCGGACGGAAGGCGGCTCGGGTCACCGCCTCGTTGCTTGCGCGGTTCACGCAGTAGGCGCAGTCGCAGACGCAGACGTTGGTGAGGAGCACCTTGAGCAGCGTGATGCAGCGACCATCGGCGGAGAAGCTGTGGCAGATTCCGGCCTGGCTGACCGACCCGAGCGACCCTTTGCGCGCGCTGCGGCTCGCACCCGAGGAGGTGCAGGCCACATCGTACTTCGCCGCATCGGCTAGTATCTCGAGCTTCTCGGCGACGTCCACGGCCCCTCCCTCACTTTTTTAGAGCGTACGCTTGTGCTAACGAATATCTGTTTGCTATACTACCGAACAAACATTCGATCGTCAACAAGGTTTTTCTGAAAGGAGGCAGCCAGGGAAGGTCAGAGCCATCAAAAAAAGAATAAAGGCCAGAGACGGGACTCTGGCCGGGGATGCGTGGAGCCAGTGACAGGAATCGAACCCGCAACCCACTGATTACAAATCAGTTGCTCTACCGTTGAGCCACACTGGCGAAGGCGGTTGAACCGCGTCAGCGTATTGTACGACAACGCTGGGGGATAGGGAAGCGCGCAAAGCGCGCTAGCGCTCCTCGGCCAAGGCGTCGGCGCTCAGCTCGGCGGCGAGGGTGCCCGCGTCCGCCTTTGCGGCGAGGGCTTCGGGACACGGCGCGGCGCTGGCGGTCGCGCGGGTTGCGCGCCTGCGCGCGAGAAGCGCCGAGTCCGGCAGCCACTCGCTGACGAGCACGGCGGCGAATATGAGGGCGAACCCCGCCACCATGGCCGCGCTGAGCACCTCGCCGAGCAGGAGCACGGAGAACAGCACGCCGAAGACGGACTCGAAGCTGAGCAGGAGCGCGCCTGAGGACGGGCTCACGTGCACGAGCCCCAGGTTCTGGAGCAGCAGCGCCGCGCAGGTTGCGGCCAGCACCAGGTAGGCGAGGTTGCCGAGCACTGACGGGTCAGCCAGCAGCGCCGTCGAGGGCGCCGGCTGCGCGAGCGCGCCGACGGCCAGGCCCAGAAGGCCGCACACGACGAACTGGATGGCCGTGAGGGCCACCATGTCGCGCCCGCCGGCCAAGCGGGACGTGGCCACCACGTGGAAGCCCAGGAACACGGCCGATCCGAGGGTCAGGGCCTCTCCGACGCCAAGCGCGAACGCCTCGCCGTCGGGCAGCGACACGAGGGCGATGCCGGCCAGGCACAGCGCGCCGGCCCCCAGGTTGAAGGCTGAGGGCCGGCGCCGCATGACGAGCCAGGCCTGGAACGGCACGAGCACGCAGTAGGTTCCCGTCAGAAACGAGCTGCGCGCGGCGGTGGTGGCCGTGAGGCCGCCGGTGTTGAGCAAGTAGGCGCAGCCGATGAGCACGCCGAGGAGCAGTCCCGCGCGCCCGTGGTCGGCCAGGCGACCCGCGCGCGCCAGGCGCGCGAGCCGCGGGGCGAACAGGGTGCAGAAGATGATCCCGGCCGAGAGAAAGCGGATGCCCACGAGCCACAGGGCGGGAAACTCGTCCACCGTGCCCTTAATGACGACGGTGCCCAGGCCCCAGATGGCGGCGGCCAGGAGCAGCAGCGCGCCGTAGAGCCGCGCCGTGCGGCGGGGCCCCAGTCGAGAGGAGTCTGTCGAGAAATCAGCCATAGGTGGCAAGCCTAAGGGCCGCGCCCCGAAAGGGCAACACCTGCTCGCGTTCCCTCAGGTGAATCCACAGCCTGCCCATGTTCGGTCGCCTTCGCTAATATGGAGCCTCTGTGCAGAACCTTTGGGGAAACAGGCAAGGTTCGCGCACTTCTCGTACAAAAACGTCACTTTGGGCGAAAAGGCAACAAA
>CANSQW010000150.1 GCA_947649215.1 uncultured bacterium
GTCTACCTCGGCCTGCGTGGGCACGTCGGCACGGTTCGCGTCTGCGGCCGCCGGGCGGTAGGGCGCGTTGGGATCCTGGTCACCCGGCTCCACGCGCTCCTCGCGCCAGTTCGGGTCGGCCAGCTGCTCGTCGCGAGCACGGGCCGCGGCCTCCTCGGCCTCCTTCGCGGCGATGATCTCGTCCTCGCGCGCCAGGTAGTCGTCCCACTTGTTGTCGAGCAGGGCCTCGCAGGCCTCGCCCTCCACGGTCTCGCGCTCGAGGAGCACGCTCGCCATCAGGTTCATCTGATCGGCGTGCGCCGTCAGGATGGCGTGCGCCCGGTCGTGGGCCTCCTTCATGATGACGGCCACCTGCTCGTCGATGCGGCGAGCGGTCTCCTCGGAGTAGTCCTGGGTGTTGCCGTAGTCACGGCCCAGGAACACCTCGTGGTTGGGCTGGCCGAACACCTGGGTGCCGAGCGGGCTCATGCCGTACTGGGTGACGATGGCGCGGGCCATCTTGCTCGCCCGCTCCAGGTCGTTGGAGGCGCCGGTGGTGATGTCGTCGCAGAAGATCTCCTCGGCCACGCGGCCGCCCATGAACACGGCCAGGTCGTCCTTCATCTCGCCGAGGGTGTTGAGCACCTTGTCCTCGTCGGGGATGGACAGCGTGTAGCCGAGCGCGCGCCCGCGCGAGATGATCGAGATCTTGTGCACGGGGTCGGCGTGGTCGAGCAGGTGCCCCACCAGGGCGTGCCCGCTCTCGTGATAGGCGATGGTGTGCTTGGTCTGCTCGTTCATCACGCGGCCCTTGCGCTCCGGGCCGGCGATGACGCGCTCCATCGACTCGCTCACCTCGCGCATGGTGATGATCTTCTTGCCGCGGCGGGCGGTGAGCAGGGCCGACTCGTTCATGAGGTTGGCCAAGTCGGCGCCGGTGAAGCCGGGGGTGATCTTGGCCACCTTCGCTAGGTCGACGTCGCTGCCGATGGGCTTGTCCTTGGCGTGCACCTCCAGGATGCGCTGACGGCCCTTCACGTCGGGAGTGTCCACGACGATCTGGCGGTCGAAGCGGCCGGGGCGCAAAAGCGCCGGATCGAGCACGTCGGCGCGGTTGGTGGCGGCGATGAGCACCACCGAGTCGTTGGACTCGAAGCCGTCCATCTCCACGAGCAGCTGGTTCAAGGTCTGCTCGCGCTCGTCATGGCCGCCGCCGAGGCCCGTGCCGCGCTGGCGGCCCACCGCGTCGATCTCGTCGATGAAGATGATGGCCGGCGCAGCCTCCTTCGCGTCCTTGAACAGGTCGCGCACGCGGCTCGCGCCCACGCCCACGAACATCTCCACGAAGTCAGAGCCCGAGATGCTGAAGAACGGCACGCCCGCCTCGCCGGCCACGGCGCGCGCGAGCAGCGTCTTGCCCGTGCCCGGAGGGCCCACCAGGAGGCAGCCGCGCGGGATCTTGGCGCCCATGGACTGGTACTTGGCCGGATTGGCCAGGAAGTCCTTGATCTCCTGCATCTCCTCCACGGCCTCATCCACGCCGGCCACGTCGGCGAAGGTCACGTCCGGGCGCTCCTCCATCGACTTCTTGGCCTTGTTCTTGCCAAAGCTCATCTGGGAGTTGTTGGCCTTCTGCATCTGCGTGAAGAAGAACAGCAGCAGGCCGGCGATGAGCAGCATGGGCAGAAGCGACCCGAGGATCTGCATGAAGGGGCTCGGCAGCGTCACCTGGTACTGCGTGTTGGGATGGCGGGCCAGCAGCTCGCCAAGCGAGTCCTGCCCCACGTAGGTGGAGGTGTAGTTGTGCACGGCGCCGAGGGTGGCCGGCGCGAGGTCGGTGGTGCCCACGCCGGGCAGCACCGCGCCGTCGGGCGCCTTGAGCGTGGCCACGCGCGCGTTGAGCGCGTCGAAGGCCGCGTTGAAGGCATCGGCCGCCGTGGCGCCGGCCGTGGCCGCCGGGTAGTAGGTGCCCGAGACCGTGTAGTCACCGGCTGCGTAGACCACCTTCTCCACGCGACCCTGCTCGACCGCCTGGACGAACTCGGAGGTGATGAGGTTGTCCGTGGGGTTGTTGTTGGCCGCGCTGAACGACATGAACTGGCTGCCCACGAAGATCGCGACGAGCAGGAACAGAATGACGGTGATCGCGGTGGTACGCGAGTTCGGCTGCTGGAACTGCGGGTTGGGCTTCTTGTTGTTATCGTCTGCCATGAGTTTCCTTTACTGGTAGAGCTCGGGCTTGAGCACGCCGATGTAGGGCAGGTTGCGGTAGCGCTCCGCATAGTCCAGCCCGTAGCCGACGATGAACTCGTCGGGGCACTCGAAGCCCGTGTAGCGGCAGCGGATGTCCGCCTGGGCCTTGGTCTGCTTACGCAGCAGCGTGGCCACCTCGAGCGAGGCGGGCTTGCGCGACTGCAGGTTTTCCATGAGGTACTGGAGCGTGAGCCCTGAGTCGAGGATGTCCTCGGCGATGATGACGTGGCGCCCCGTGATCTCCGACGAGAGGTCCTTCAGGATGCGCACCACGCCCGAGCTCTTGACGCCGGTGCCATAGGACGAGACGGCCATGTAGTCCATCTCAAGCGGCAGCTCGATGGCGCGCGCCAGGTCGGCCATGAAGATGGCGGCCCCGCGCAGCACCGACACCAAAACGATGCCCTCGTCGGCGACGGGAGCGTAGTCGTGGGTGATGGCCGCGCCCATCTCCGCCACGCGATCGGCCAGCTCCTGCTCGGAGAAGATAATGCGGGATACGTCTTCGTGCATGGCACCTTCCCAACGTCGGCGACGAACCCGAGAGAAATACGCGCTCACGTGCCTTTACGCTGGAAACTGACCGGGTTCGTCAGCAATTTCCTCATTCACTGCGAAGTGTACCATTGGCCCCTGCCGCCCGGGCGGCAATACGGTAACGTCCCACAAGTGCCCACATTCCCTCGCGCGAGCGCGGAGACGCGGCGGGATGCGCGCAAGGCGGCCCGTAGGCAGGCGCTATGCGGGCAGGAGGTCGGGGAACTCGCGGACGAGACGCTCGGCCGGCAGGCCGATGACGGTGTCGAGCGCGCCGTCGAGCCGCTCGACGAGCGCAGCCCCCGCACCCTGGATGGCGTAGGCGCCGGCCTTGTCGAAGGACTCGCCCTTGCGCAGGTAGTCGTCGATCTCCCCGTCGCTGAGCTCGCGAAACGTGACGCGACTCGTGTCGGCGAAGGTGCGAAAGCCCAGCGAGATGTCATCGGCCGCAGGCGCCGCGATCATCCACACCGACACACCGGTGATGACCTCGTGGGTAGCGCCGGAGAGGGCGCGCAGCATATGCTTGCCATCCGAGAGGCTGCGGGGCTTGCCGAAGATGGCGCCGTCCTTCACCACCATGGTGTCGGCGCCGATGACGATGAGCATGCCGGTGAAGTCCTCGGCCAGCACCTCCTGCACGACGGCGCCGGCCTTACGCTCGGCCAGCTTCTTGGCGGCTTCCTCGGGGTTGGCGGCCAAGTCAGGCTCGAGCGTCTCATCCACTGGCGTCACGGGCGTGCGCACCGTGAAGGTCACGCCGGCCTGCTCGAGCAGCTCGCGCCGCCGCGGGCTCCCGCTGGCGAGCACCACCGTGAAGGGCTGTTCGGACGCGCCCTGAGCCTCGTTTGCCATGGTCTATCTCCCCTCACTGCCACTTTTTCGGCGTTTCGTGGCACTAATTGGCTGTTCGGTACGGTGAATGCCCCTTATTTTCTGTGTCGCGTGGCCTCAGGGCAACGAAAATGACGATTTTCGCTGCAAAACGGCATGAGATGACGATCCGGACGGCCGAAAGCCCGAAACGCACCGTACCGAACTGCCAATCAGTGCCAATGTGGGCCGAAAAAGTGGCGGTGGCGCGGAAGCGGGCGCGGGGCTATGGCGATCAGCCGCGCTTGCGGCGGGCGCGGCATGGTGCCATTGGTGCCATTGGGTCAGGTGCCATTGGGTCACACCTAATGGCACGCTCTGCCAATGGAACACACCTAATAGGGTGCCAATGGGACACACCTAATGGCACGCTTGCGGGCGGGCACGAGCCGGTACGCGAGCACGAGGGCAGGCTGGCGAACGGGGTCGCGGGGGGATGGAAGCCAACGGAGGACCGAGGCCGACGCGCGGGGGGGTGGCAAGCGGTGCCATTTGGTGTGACCCAATGGTACCGCCAATGGCATCGCTCGCGGGCGGGCGCGAGAGGCGTCAGCTACGCTTGCGGCGGGCGCGGAAGGCGGCCATGGGCTCGACGCGCACGCCATGGCGGTTGGCGCTCACGGCCAGGTCGCCCTGGATGTTGGCGACGTAGCCGCCGCGCGGGCGGACGGGCGCCGTCCCCGGGGGCGCGGCGGGCGAGAAGCCGGCCAAGACGGCCTCCACGGCGGCGGCATCCACGCGGGCGTCGGCGCCGAGGACGGCCTGCAGCAGCTGGTGAACCGCACGACGCTGGAGCGGCCGGCGCACGGTGCCGAAGGACGGCGCCAGCAGGAACCCGGCCGCAGGGTCGGCCTCCTCCCAGGACGCGGCGGCGGAGGCATCCCGGGCGCCCTGGCC
>CANSQW010000151.1 GCA_947649215.1 uncultured bacterium
CCTCCGGGGGAGCGGCCGTCCCGGCGGCACCGCCCGCTCCCCCGGCGCCGCCTCGCGCCGCCGCCCCCGCGGCGCCTGCAGCAGAGGCTGCCGAGGCAGAGGCGGTCGTCACGGGAACGGCCGACGGTGAGGAGCCGGAAGCCCTCTCCCCCGAGGAGGCCCAGGCCGCCGAGGAGCGCGCCCGCTTCCTCGCGGCCCTGCGCTCCTGCGAGGACATTCTGAACGCAACGACGCCCGAGGAGCGCTAACATAGACGCACCCGAGAAACGAGCGAAAGGATCGATCATGGCAGACGCAAATTCCCAGGCCCTCGACTTCGAGCGCGCCCTCGAGGCCCACGGTCTCAAGTTCGACCGCGTGGAGGTGGCCGAGGGCGACAAGCCACTCGTGGCCCTCAACTTCGGCGGCGGCGACTTCTCCTACAACCACGTGCGCATCCACGTCTTCTTCGACGTCGATGGCGAGAGCGCCCAGGTGGTCACGTCCCCCATCGTCTCGGTGCCCGCTGACAAGACGGCCGCCGTGCTCCTGGCCGTGAACAGCGCCAACACGCGCTTCCGCTGGGTGAAGTTCTACATCGATGACGACAACGACCTCATCGCCGAGGCCGACGCCATCATCTCCGAGCCCACCGCCGGCGAGGTGCTCACCGAGCTCGTCGGCCGCACCGCCTCCATCATCGACGACGTCTACGCCGACTTCATGCGCGCCGTCTGGGCCTAGCCCGCGCAAGCCCCCAGCAAGAGAAGCGGCCGGCAGGATCAATCCCGCCGGCCGCTTTGTCATCTTGCCCTCCCCCTAGCTCTTCATGGTCGCTCGACCTTGCCTCTCGGAAATGTTGCGCAACGGATTTCTCAAAACTTTAAAGACAATTGAGCGAATGCGTTGCGCGAGAAGGGAGCATCATGAAGTCAAACATCTTCAAAATCGGGTTGCTTGCGGCCGCCGCCGCGCTCGTTATCTGCCTGGCTGGATGCAATGGCAGCGAAGGCAAGAGCGAGGACGGCGCAGCCGCAACCGGCACGCCCGAGGCTGCTGCGCCGGAAGCCCCGGCGCAAACGTACCTCGTCGGGGAAACGGTGGAGACCGACCTCGCAAGGCTAACCCTCGACCAGTCTTCTCTTGCCATTGCCATCACCAGCTCCATGAGGATCGGCGCCAACGCGCCCTCGCCCATCGAGCAGAACTACTACCTGCCCGTTGACTACGATGCCAGCGAGTCGGGGCAGAAGGTCGCCGAGAAGGGCCATGCCTTCGTTTGCGTGGAGTTCACCGTCGAAAACCTCGACAGGGCCGACAAGATAATCGGAAGCAGCAGGTATCTCTCATCCGCGCGCTACGATGGCAACGAGTACAAAGCCGTACACGAGGGCCCGACAAAATCGATTAACACCGTGTACGGCCTGTCATTCAACAACACGAGCGGCCATTTCTACATCAACACCGATAAGACGCGCTCAAACACCGTCGCTCCCGGCGAAACCGAGACTGTACGCGCAATCATCGACATTCCGGTTGAGGTAGAAGACCTGTCTAGCCCATTCGAGGTCACCTTCGCCCTTCCGACGTCGAGCGGCGAAACCGAGTCTTTCACCTATACGGTAAACCAATAGGCTACGAGGCACGCAGCATCGAAGATCACGGGGAGCGGGGGATTTCCGCTCCCCTCTTTTTTGCGTCTACCCCGCCTCATAGTCCCTGATGGCGGCCATGAAGTCCTCGCCGTAGCGCTTGAGCTTGGTGAGGCCGACGCCGGATACCTCGAGGAACTCCTCGTCGGTGGCGGGGCGGCGGGCGCACATGTCGCGCAGGGTCGCGTCCGAGAACACCACGTAGGGCGGCTTGCCGAGCTTCGCGGCGATGTCCTTGCGCAGGGCGCGCAAGCGCTCGAAGAGCCCCTCGTCGCCCACGGCCGCGCTGCCCGACGCCCCGAAGGCGCGTCCGCTGCCAGCCGCTGCGCCGCGTCCGCGGGCGGCCTTGCGCGGCACCGACTTCATGGCGAGCGCGAACCCGGGCTCGGCGACCTCGCGGAAGCGCGGGCCCAGCTGCACGGTGGGATACGTCCCCTCGGTCACCACGAGGTAGCCGCCTGCGGCCAGAAGCTCCACCACCTCGCGGATGCGCGGCGCCGGCACGGCGGCGGGAAGCGGCGTGCCGGCCGGGCCTGCGGGCGCGCCCTCGGCCAGATCGCCGAAGCAGCCCGCGCTCGCGAGCCCCAGCTCCTCCACGCGGTCGGATGCGTGCCCGCGCAGCACATCAGCCACGATCCCCTTCCCGAAGCGCCCGCGCAGCTCGTGGACGCAGCGCATGACGGCGCGTGCCTCGGCCGTCACGTCCACCGCCTCCACGCCGCCCTCGCACGTGCCGCAGTTCCCGCAGGCGCCCGGCGCCTCCTCGCCGAAGTAGCGCAGGATGTAGCCGCGCAGGCACTCGACGGTGTAGCAGTAGCCCACCATCGCCTCGAGCATGCGGCGGCGCGTGGCGCGCACGACCTCGGCCTCCTCGGGCGAGAGCTCCTCGTTGCCCGACTCCTGCTCGATGAAGAAGCGGCAGGTGGAGATGTCGCCGTCGCTCCACAGCAGCAGGCACTCGGCCGGCTCGCCGTCGCGCCCGGCTCGCCCCGCCTCCTGGTAGTAGGCCTCCATCGAGCCGGGCAGGTTGTGGTGCACCACGTAGCGCACGTTCGACTTGTCGATGCCCATGCCGAAGGCGTTGGTAGCCACCATCACCGGCGCGTCGTCGTCGATGAACGCGCGCTGGTTGGCAACGCGCTCGTCCTTCGGCAGCCCCGCGTGGTAGCGGGTGGCCGCCACGCCGGCCGCCACGAGCGCCTCGTGCACGCGCTCCACGTCCTTGCGCGTCGAGCAGTAGACGATGCCCGACTCCGCCGGTCGCTCGAGGGCGCGCGCGGCGATGCGCGCGATCTTCCGCTTGGGGTCGAGCCGCTCCACATCGAAGCGG
This sequence comes from uncultured bacterium, assembly GCA_947649215.1. Taxonomy (GTDB): domain Bacteria; phylum Actinomycetota; class Coriobacteriia; order Coriobacteriales; family Eggerthellaceae; genus Enterorhabdus. The sequence goes on from CANSQW010000151.1 coordinate 2,962, forward strand.
AGGTTGGGTCGATCAAAGCCCGTGACCAGGGTGAACGGGTCGCGAAGCCCCAGAAGCCGTGTGATGTCGGCACGCACGCGCCCCGTGGCGGTGGCGGTGAGCGCGCAGACGGGCGGACGCGTCGGCAGCGCCGCGATGAACTCGCCCACGGCCAGGTAGGAGGGACGGAAGTCCTGGCCCCACTGGGACACGCAGTGAGCCTCGTCCACAGCGACGAGCGCGATGTCGGCGCGGGCGGCGAAGTCGATGAAGCGGGGGTCGGTCAGACGCTCGGGCGCCACGTACATGACGTCGTAGGCGCCTTCGAGGGCGCGCCGCATGACGGTGCCCTGCTGGCCGGGCGTGAGGGTGGAGTTGAGGTAGGCCCCGCGCACGCCCGCCTCCAGAAGCGAGCGCACCTGATCGCCCATGAGCGACACGAGCGGGCTCACCACGAGCGCCATCCCCGCGGCCGCCACGCCGGGCACCTGATAGCACAGCGACTTGCCGGCGCCCGTGGGCATGACGCCCAGCACGTCGCAGCCGGCGAGCACCGCCTCCACCAGGGCCTCCTGCCCCGGGCGGAAGCGATCGTAGCCGAACCGCTCGGCGAGCACCTGCCGGGCCTCCTCCATCGTCGCCAGCGCCATGGCGCCTCCCTTCCCCCACGCTTTACGGAAAGGCCATTCTACCGCGCGGCGGCTCCGCGCGAGCGACCGCGAACCGACTTCGGCAGTTCTCCGCGGATCGTCGCCCTGACGCAGCGGCAGCGTCAAGCTGCGCAGTCTCGGGCGCCGGGACGGCCAGACGCCCTCCGAGACGTCCGCGGCGGCGGCAAAGCCGCAGGCCCGCGCGTCTCAGGCATCCACCTGAGCGGGGTCGGCACCGGGATAGCGCTCCTGATAGTCCTTGAGGTAGCGGCTCACGCCCCCTTCGTTGGCGGCGGCCATGGGCGCGCATATCTCGTCGGAGTGGCCGGCGGGATCGTCGAACCCCACGTCGATCTCCCACGAGCGGATGATGACGTCGATGCGCTGGTAGAGGTCCTCGTAGAGCGCGGCGATGTCCTCGGCGCAGCCGTGATAGGGCGATGCGGCGGGAATGCCGAGGGCCCGCACCTCGTCGCGTGCCTCGGCGATGTCGGCGCGCAGCTCCTCGCAGCGGCCGAGCGCAGAGCGGCGCTCCTCCAGGCTCCCGCTGAGGTAGTGGCCGTTGAACTCCTGGGCCGCCTCCCCCACCTTCGCATCGAGCGCGGGCAGCCCGCCGTAGAACGCCGTGAGCGAGGCTGCGGCCTGGGGATCGGCCTCGGCAGCCGGCAGCCGCTCGGCCGTGGCGGGCTCGCGCGGGGCCTCCGGCTCTGGCGAAGGCACGGGAGCCGGCGCATCGGCCGCTTCGTCGCCGGGCAGGAAGCTCGTCGTCGGCGCGCCCGTCCCCTCGCCGGCGCGGTTGGCCGCGGTAACGGCGGCGAGGCCGCCTGTGCCGACGAGCACGGCCGCCACGACGAGGCCAATGACGAGCGGAACGCGGCTTTTGCGAACGGTGTTACGCGCCGAGTAGGTGACCGGACGACGCGAGCCCACGGGGCTGGCCTGCGG
>CANSQW010000152.1 GCA_947649215.1 uncultured bacterium
CCTACGGGCTGGCCACCTCGTGCGCGCCGGTGTTCTGGGGGCTCGTCGCGGGTGCGGGGCTGGCCGCGGTGGTGCGTCCGCATCTGGCGGCGCTCGTCTCGTTCGTCCTGCTGGGAGCGGCGTTCTTCCTAAGCGGCGCGTTCCTGCTGGGGCTGGCGGTCATCGGCGTCACCGTGGCGTGGTGGCGCGGCGTCGGATACGAGGGCGAGCCCCAGGCCCTCTCCGCGCTCGTTCAGCCGCTTGCCGGCGCCGTCGGGTTCGCGGGTCTCGCGCCGGTGACGGCCGGCGCGCTGCTGCCCCTGGGCCAGGCGCTTCTGAGCAGCCTGTTCAGCGTGTTCACGGCGCTTGCGCTGGCGAGCCTTGGGTCGTGCGACCTCATGGGCTGGAACCCGTGGGTGAACCTGCGCTTCGCCGGCTTCGACCCCCAGGCATCGCTTGTCGCCACGCTCGCGCTGCCGCAGACCTGGTGCGTCGCAGCCAGCTGGGTGCTTGCGGCTGGCTCCTACAGTCTGCTATGCGTGCGCGGCACGCGCGCCTTCGACATCCTGGGATCGCTGGCGGCTGCGGGCCTGCTGGTGGCCGGCGCCTGCGTGGCCGCGGGCCTGGCGAGCGGGGGCGCCTCGTGGCTGCCCAGCCCGACGGCGCTCACCGGCGCGCTTCTGCCCGGCTGCGTCGGCGTCGTGCTCGCGCTCATGGGCGTTCCCGACCGCGTGCGCTGGGCCCCCGAGGAGTGGGCCGCCCTCGAAGATGCCGCCGACGAGGATCTCTACGCCGACCGCTAGCGCGAGCTTCGCGAAAATTTGGACATTTGCTTCGAAATTCCGAGGCAAAGCGATGCGTGGGGGCTTAGCGCGCTCTCTCGGAAAAACGCCGACCTGGGCAAACGCGAATCCAGGCGCCCGCAACGCGCCCCATCCTGCCCGCAAACCTCGGAATTTCGAAGCAAGTGTCCAAAAACGGCCGCCCTTGCTGCACGCGCGCAAAAAAAGCGGGCCCCGATCCTCGGAGCCCGCCTCTCATGCTCTCGTGGCCCGTCGCACTCGCGCGTGCCGCTGGTCGGTGCGCTACAGCAGAGCGGTCACCTTGCCCAGCAGCGGCTCGAAGCTCACGCCGCGCTCCTGGAAGTGCGGCTGCTCGGCCGATACGATCATCGCGTCGTGAACGAAGTCGCCGGCGAAGGCCACCGCCTCCTCGAGCGTGCGGCCGGCCATGAGCGCTGCCAGCAGGCAGGACGCGTACACGTCGCCCGTGCCGTGCAGCAGGTAGGGCAGGTACTCGTTGGACACCTCGACGATGTCCGTCGCCCCCTGGCTGCCGACGAAGTTGCGCACCACGCTCTCGCCCTCGCGCTTGACGCCCTTCAGCACCACGTGCTTGGCGCCCTTGTCCAGCAGCGCGCGCACCAGGCGATGCGCCTCCTCGTCGGGGATGTCGGTGCCGCCCCAGTCCTCGCCGATGGGCTCGCCCAGGATGATGGCGGCCTCGGTCAGGTTGGGGGTGAGCACGTCGGCGCCGCAGGCCAGCTCGGCCATGGCGTCGCAGAGCTCGGGTGTGTAGGTGGGGTACACCTTGCCGTGGTCGGCCATCACCGGGTCCACCACGCGCAGGGCGTCGGGATAGGTCTCGTACAGGCTGCGGATGATATCCACCTGCTCGGGCGCGCCGAGGAACCCGGAGTAGATGGCGTCAATGTCCACGTCGATGCCGCGCCAGGCGGCCAGATAGTCGCGCAGGATGTCGGTGGTGTCGTGCATGTACCAGCCGGGGAAGGCGGTGTGGCTGGAGAACAGCCCCGTCGGCACGGGGCACACGTCGCAGCCGGCAGCCGACAGCACGGGGATGGCTACGCCCAGCGAGCACTTGCCGTAGCCGCAGAGGTCGTGCACGGCGGCCACGCGCGGGATGTAGGCGCCCTCGCGCTCGTAGAGGCGCAGCCCGGCGCCTGCGGTGTCAGGCTCGGTGCGGGAGATGTCTTCGCTCATGGTTAGTTCTCCTCTTCGTCATCGTCGTCGAATAGCGACCAGTCGTCTTCGGTCTTCTCGTGGTTCTTGAACTGCTTGCGCGTACGGCGCTCCATGATGACGCACGCGATGACGCTCAGAACCAGGCCTGCGCCTACTAGGCATCCGATGCCCGGCATGGTCTCGAAGAGGAAGTGGTAGATCTCGCCCATATCCATGTATACAGCCTCGTTACGTTAGATGAATGACAACTTCCCGGGGCGCTCCCGACGCTAATCTGAGGAGCGTTTAGTGCAGGTGCCTGAAAAGTATACTATGCGACGCGGGCACGGTTGCGCCATTTTGACTCCGTGGAGAAGCGGTGAACTGGCGCGAGGGTCCGCGTGCCGGTCAGGCGCGCAGCGGGGGAAGAACGGCTGGTGGCTTCGAACATGCTCAAGGGAAAGGGCGGCGCCTTCGTATATGGTGGCCTGGCGGTGCTGATCGTCATGGCCGTGGCGCTCTCGGCGCTCTCGGGCTACATCGACAACAAGCTGCGCCAGAACGGCGAGCAGCAGGCCACTACCTTTACCGAGCAGATGGGCTCTTTCGTGGGCGAGAAGGCGGAGGACATCCAGAACGCCATCGGCGCCTTCACCATCCAGAGCGATGACCCGGCCCTCGTTCAGCCGGCTCTGGCTGCCCTGCGCGACCGCTTCGGCTTCTACGGCGTGGCCTTCGCCCGCATGGACGGCGCGGGCGTCACGGCGGCTGGCGAGGCGTTCGACGTCGCGCAGCTGGGCGACGAGGAGGTGGCGCTCTCCCAGGGCGTGCCGGGCTACTCGGAGAGCTTCCAGACCCCGGACGGCGTCTACGCGCGCCTGGCCCAGGAGCCGCTCTACCTTGACGGACGCCAGGCGGGCGCCCTCTACGTGGTTATCCCCCTGACGGCGTTCTCCACCGACGCGGCCGAGGTGACCAAGGGCGTCATCGGCGACACGCTGCTGTTCGACGGCCGCACGGGCGAGGTGCTGCTCAACTTCGGCGAGACCGCCACCGCCGACGAGGGGTCGTCGGTCTACGATTTTGTGGGCGAGGCCCTCGCGGCGGCCGCACGTGCGCCGGGGAAGAACTCCCAGGCTCCGGCGGATGAGCTGGACGCCCTGCGCCGCGCCGTGCTGGCGGGGCGGTCGGCCATCGTGGTGGGAAGCGTGGGCGGCCGCGAGTCCTACCTGTGCGTCTCACCCACGGGCCGAGGCAGCTGGTACGTTTGCAACGTCATATCGGTGCAGGCCGTGCGCGCGGAGGCCAGCGTGGTGTCGGCCGTATTCACCACGGTGTTCGCCTTGAGCGGCGCCTGCGTGCTCCTGGGTGTGGGCGTCGCCGTGGCGCTCTATCGCAAGCAGGCGCGCGAGCGCGATGTGGAGATGAAGCAGCACCTCTACCAGGCGCTCTCCGACAGCCTCGACTTCGGCGTGGCGCTCTACTCGCCCTCCGACGGCGCGGTGACGCCCATCGTGGCCAAGAGCGCCGACATCTTCGGCATCGGCTTCGACGAGCTGGTGGCCGATCCGCGCAAGGCCGAGGAGCTGGGCGTCTCCGAGCAGGGCTGCACCCTGCTGCGCCGCATCCAGGCCGACGACATCCACTTCTTCGAGCACGGCGAGTTCTGCTTCAGCCGCCCCTCCAGCGGCCGCGCCCGCTACGTCGAGTACACGGTGCGCCCCCTGCGCTACGAGGGCAAGGGGCAGGTGCTCGTCATCATGCGCGACGTGACGGAGGCCAACCTCATCCAGCTGTCCATGAAAGACGCCATGGAGTCGGCCGAGGCCGCCAACCGCGCCAAGTCCGAGTTCCTCTCGCGCATGAGCCACGAGATCCGCACGCCCATGAACGTCATCATCGGCAAGCTGCACCTGGCGCGCCGCCACCGGGACGACCCGGAGCGCATGGCTCGCAGCCTGGACGACATCGAGCGCGCGTCCGACCACCTGCTCGAGCTCATCAACGGCGTGCTCGACATCTCCAAGATCGAGAGCGGCAAGGTGAATTTCGTCGACCGCCCCTTCAACCTGGCGCGGCTGCTCGACTCGCTGGCGGATGTGGTGGAGCCCCAGTGCGTCGCCAAGGGGCAGACCTACCGCCTGGTCACCGAGGGGCCGGTGGACGCGCTGTTCGTGGGCGACGAGCTGCGCATGCGCCAGCTGCTCGTGAACCTGCTGACGAACGCGGTCAAGTACACCGAGGAAGGCGGCCACGTCACGCTGGAGGTGCGCGTGGCGCCGAGCCTGGCAGCCGGCTACGAGAGCATCACGCTCGTGGTGTCCGACGACGGCATCGGCATGGCGCCGGAGTTCGTGGAGCACCTGTTCGAGCCGTTCGTCATGGAGGGCCGCTCGCGCTCGGAGGGCACGGGGCTGGGCATGCCCATCGTCAAGCACATCGTCAACTCCATGGGCGGCGACATCCACGTGGAAACGGCAGTGGGGCGCGGCACCACCTACACCGTCGTGGTGAACAAGAAGATGCTGGAGGAAGGCGGGGAATACGCGCCGGCGCCTCAGGAGGCGGAAGGTGCGGAAGG
>CANSQW010000153.1 GCA_947649215.1 uncultured bacterium
CCTCCGGCCGGCTCTGCGCTCGGCAGGCCAGCCACGTGGCGGCGAACGCCCCCGCAGCTGCCCCCGCCAGGGTCAGGGCCACGGGCAGGCGGGCGGATCCCTCGATGTCGCGCATGTCATCACCCCTTCGGTCGCCTGGCGGACGGGGCCTGCGCCCCGCCGTCTCTCTGCGAGGGGCACGGTGTAAACGCCCGTTTACGTTTCCGCAGATAGACACGGGCATGATAGCGATCTTTCCCCGGAGCGCAAGAGCGCCGGGGCAATTCGCCCGCATCCGGCTTGCCTCCCTTCCCGATGGCGGATCGTCCTCGCGTCAGATCGAGTGATTTTCCCTGCGAGCGGAGGGAAAAACCGGGCGAGCAGCCCTCAAGTCGTTCTCGAAACCGCCCCCTCCCGCGTTCGCGGAAGGGAAGATACGCTAAACTGAAGGCGTCGCCCGCGCTCGCGCAGGCGATGAGTGCGAGTTCGTAATGAAGGCCCGGGCAGTCGCGCCTTCCACGAAAGGGGTGCGCGGCGGCGAAACTTGAAAGTTGGTGGTCACCATGGCAGCTCCTGCTACCGAACACGTCAGAAACATCGTCCTCGTGGGCCAAGACGGCGCCGGGAAGACGTCGCTCGCCGAGGCGATGCTCTACGTTTCCGGCAAGACCCCCCGCATGGGCACGACCCACGACGGGAAGTCCTACCTCGACTATGACCCCGAGGAGATCAAGCGCAAGTTCACCATCGGCACCTCCATCGCCCCCATCCCCTACAAGGACTACAAGATCAACGTGCTGGACACGTCAGGCCACCCCGACTTCATCGGCGACACCCTGGCCACCATGCAGGCTGCCGAGATGGCGCTGTTCGTGGTGGACGCCGTCGCCGGCCCGCAGGTCATGACCACCAAGCTGTGGCGTGAGGCCGAGGACATGCGCCTGTCGCGCGCCGTCTACATCAACCACATCGACCGTGAGAACGCCAACTTCGACACGGCCATGGCCACCCTGCACGCGCGCTTCGGCTCGCGCCTGGGCGCCGTCACCATTCCCATGGGCGTCGAGTCTGACTTCAAGGGCGTCATCGACGTCATCCGCATGAAGGCCCGCTTCCATGACGGCGCCGGCTTGGAGGAGGTCGTCACCGACATCCCCGCGGAGTACGCCGACGTGGCCCAGGCGGCCCGCGACAAGCTCTGCGACCTGGTGGCCGAGGCCGACGACGAGCTCATGATGAAGTACCTCGACGGCGAGGAGCAGCTCACCCAGGCCGAGCTCGAGTCGCTGCTCGACCAGGCCATCGCCAAGGAGCTGTTCATCCCCGTGTTCGTGGGATCCACCATCATCATGCAGGGCGTCCAGGGCCTCATGGAGGACATCTGCACCTACTTCCCGCATCCCCGCAGCCACGGCCGCTTCCAGATGGCCGACGGCGAGACCATCCGCGTGGACGAGTCCAAGCGCCCCGCGGCCTTCGTCTTCAAGACGCTCTCCGACCCGTTCGTCGGGCGCCTCAGCTTCCTCAAGGTGATCGCCGGCGTGCTCGAGCCCGGCATGGAGCTCATCAACTACCGCACCGGCAAGAAGGAGCGCCTGGGGCACCTCTACGTCATGATGGGCAAGGAGCCCCTGGACGTGAAGAGCGCCAAGGCCGGTGACATCATCGTGGTGCCGAAGCTCGGGGAGACGCGCTCGGGCGACACGCTCTCGCAGACCGGCGAGATCTCCGTCATGCCGCTGCCCACGCCCACCCCGCAGTACCCCGTGGCCGTGGAGGCCGTCAACAAGAAGGACGAGGACAAGCTGGGCACGTTCCTGGCCCGCGCGGCCGAGTCCGATCCCACGGTGCGCATCTCCCGCAACGAGGACACGCACCAGACCATCCTCACCGCCATGGGCGACACCCAGGTGGACATGCTGATGGCGCGCCTCAAGGACCAGACCGGCGTGGAGGCGCGGCTCGTGCCCGTGCGCGTGCCCTACCGCGAGACCATCCGCAAGACCGCCGAGGCCCAGGGACGCCATAAGAAGCAGACGGGCGGCGCCGGGCAGTTCGGCGACTGCTGGCTGCGCCTCTCGCCTAACCCCGGCGCGGGCTACGAGTTCGTCGACGAGATCAAGGGCGGCGCCATCCCCAACGGGCTCATCCCCGCGGTGGACAAGGGCGTGCAGGACGCCATGCGCGAGGGCTTTTTGGCCGGCTACCCCATGGTGGACGTCAAGTGCGCCGTGTACGACGGCTCCTACCATTCCGTTGACTCCAACGAGATGGCGTTCAAGACGGCGGCCCGCATCGGCTTCCGCGCCGCGTGCGAGAAGGCCGATCCGGTGATCCTGGAGCCCATGGCCACCATGGACATCGTGGTGGGCGAGGAGTATGCCGGCACCATCATGGGCGACATCTCCACGCGCCGCGGCCGCATCGTCGGCACGGACTCCAACGACGCGGGCGAGACGGTCATCATGGTGCGCGTGCCCTACGCCGAGGTGGTCAGCTACACGAAGGACCTGCGCTCGCTCACGCGCGGCAGCGGCTCCTACGCCATCATGGTGGAAGGCTACGAGGAGGCTCCCCACGACGTGACCAAGCGTCTGGTGGAGGAGTACCAGGCCGCCCGCGCTGCCGGCAACTAGCGGCGCCCCTCCCCGCAGCCGACGGCCTCGGCGGCGGGAGCTTCTGATAAGACGGCCGATGCGGAGGCCGGGCTCGCATGAGCCCGGCCTCCTTGCGCCTGCGGGCGCGGTTCGAGGGTACTAGTACCGTCGTCGCGGGCATTCCGGCGCGTCGGGAGGGGCGAATCAAACCCGGGGGTTGATGCGCCGCGGCGCCGTTCGCCTATGCTGGGGCCGCCTCGGGCTGCGCAGGTGGGGACGAACGCCGGCGCGGCCCGAGGTGTCCTCGCCGCGTGCGGCGGCCGTGTCACCGAGCTTCTAACGAGGGGAGCGCCATGAGCCCGTACAAGACCGTCATCTACAGCTTCTTCCTAGGGGGATGCTTCGCGCTTATCGCGCAGGCCCTCTACTCCATCTGGTCGGCCGTGCTGCCGGGCACGCCGCTCGAGTTCTTCATCGGCGGCGCCACGCTCGTCTCGATGGGCGTCATCGGGTGCGTCTTGGGCGGCCTGGCCGTCTACCAGCGCCTCGAGGAGTGGGCTACCTTCGGGGCCCTGCTGCCCTTCTCGGGCTTCGCCATGGCCGTGGGCATGAAGATGCTCGGCCCCTGGACGCGCGAGGGCGCCTCGCTGGGCGCGTCGGTGTGGAAGGGCCTGTGGTTGGTCATCTGGTTCAACGCCGTGGGCGCGGCCAGCTGCATCCTGTTCGGCTTCGCCTGCGCCTCGCTGGGCGTGGAGCCGGCAGCGGTCGCCAAGAACACCAGCGCCCTCGTGTTCCCCGGCGCCTTCCTCATGGGAGGCATCCTGTGCGCCTTCTTCCAGCTGTGCTTTCTGGCGGTGAAGGCGCTCACCCCGAAGGCCGCGCCGGTGTGGATCCTGCTGTTCGCCTGGATGTGCGGCGCCGCGGCTGCTCCGCTGGGGCTGTCGGGCGCGCTGGCCAGCGTCTTCGGCCAGGGCTTCTCGGTCATGATCCCCGTGGGCGGCTACAACATGTACAACGTGGGCGTGTCCTTCGCGCTGGGGGAGGTGGGCGAGGGACTCGTGCACCTGGGCTCGTTTCTGCTGGCCGTGTTCTTCCTGTTCTTCACCGGCCTCATGACCTTCGTCATCTATAACGCCAAGTTCGGGCGCACGCCGCTGCACGAGGTGCATCTGGCCAAGGCGCGCGCGGCGCTGGCCGAGCTGGAGGGGGAGCGGCCCGTTCCGGCTTACGAGGAGAGCGTCGGCGTCGACTTCGAGGAGAGCGAGCTCCAGCGGGCCTAGTCCGCTGTGCTCGCCTTGGGCAGGCGCCCCGGCCCGACCCGGGGCGCCGCCAGGGCGCTGGTCTGCGAGAGGAAGGAGCTGCCGATGGGGAGCGGTTCGGGCAAGCGGAAGCGGGCCGAGGCGGATGCCCGGCGCGCTGAGGAGCGCGGGCGCCGCGGGCTGGCGCGTGCCGTGGCGGCCGTGGCAGCGTTCATCGTCCTCGCGCTCGTGCGGCAGACGCTCCTGTTCCAGGGCGTGGAGGGGGCCAGCTCGCCGGTGGCGAGCGTCATGGTGTTCGTGACGGCGGTCGTCCTGGCGGCCGTGGCCGGCTCCGGGGCCCGCGACTTCGCGCGCGCCCGCGAGGAGGCGCGACGCCTGCGCGGGAGGTAGGATCCGGCGCGCGGGCGAGAGGGCGTTTTCTCGTACGTTGACGTTTGGGGTGGGCGCAGACCGGGGAGGGCGACGCGTTTCCCCTGGTGAAATTCGGTTTACGACAGGGCAGCTCCGGCTGCCTTCTTCTTGTTCTTTTACAGAACAAACGTTCTGATTCTGTGGTATACTGCTTGCAGTCAAAGCAGAGCCAGTGCAAGCGCCGCCCCCTTCCGGGCGTGCCCATCGCGACGGCGTTATTCCCGCCCCGTCCTTACCACGCTTGCAAGATCCTCTCTCATCCAGGGAACCTT
>CANSQW010000154.1 GCA_947649215.1 uncultured bacterium
CCTGTCGTCCACCGAAGAAGTGAGCCCCCCCCCCCCCGCTCGTTTGGTAGCGCCGTCCATCTCGAGAGCCCCCTCGTCGTAGGCCTTGCCATCCAGCTGTGCTGGGCGGCTTTCCTCGCGGCGCCGCCGCTCTTCCTCGCCGCCTACGCCCCGCCGCTGCAAGACGCCTGCCCCCTTCTTACCGGCTGCTTCCTCGTAGCCTTCGCAGTCGGCTGTCTTGCCATAGGGGCACTGCGGGGCATGCTGACGTACCACCTGCGGAAGAAGTCGACGCACTTTCTCGTTGGCTCTGCGGGATCCGCCTGCCTGCTGGGCGCCTTCGCCGCTGCGGGCCTGGCGTCTCCCCTCTCCCTCGTCCTCACCTGCGCCGCCACCGCCGGCTCCGCCCTCGCCTGCGCTGTCGCCACCCTCATATGGGGCGAGGCAGCTCGACGGCGCAGCTCCGCCATGCTGGCAGCCACAACCGTCCTCTCGCTTCTGCTGGCGGTCCTCCTGACGCTCGGCCTCACGCTCCTCATCACCCCCGAGCCGCTGGGATTCGCCATCCTCATGTCCCTCTGCCCGCTCGTCTCGGTCATCTTCATGTACAAGGCCCAGCACGACAACGAGAGCTACCTCAAGCCCCAGGAGTTCGTGGTATCCGACGAGGGCATCAGCCTGGCCAAGGAGGGCAGCACCTGGGTTGAGACCACCCATGAGCTGCGCATCAGCAAGCGAGGATTCGCGTTGAAACTCGGGCGGAGCGCCCTTCTCTTCGGCATCGTCCTCGGCATCCTCGCCAGCAAGGTGCTCGGCCCCCTCGCCGATGCGCCCGACGGGCTCGGAATCCTCCTGGCCGACGCGGCGCTCCCCTTCCTCGGCGCGGCGCTCTTCGTCCTGCTCTCCTTTGTGGTTCCCCGGTCGCGAACCATGCCTACCAGCGTGCGCCAGACCTTGCCGTTCCTCGCCGTATTCCTGCTGCTCGGCGCCAGCCTCGGCAATCCTGCCCCCTCCGGCGCCCTGGCGGCCCTGCTGCTCCTCGCTCTCGCGCTGCTCTGGATGTATCCCGCCGAGATCACCCAGCAATATCGCGTGACCCCCATGCTCACCTTCGGGTTCTTCGCGGGGTTCTTCGCCCTGGGCATAGCCGCCGCGCTCCTGGCCCTGCCCCTGGTGGCTGCCGCGACCCTGCCCTGGCCCCTGCTGGCCGGGCTCTGCGCCTGCGTCTACCTCATTGGCTGCGCCGCGCTCATCACCGACGAGCAGATGCGCGCCATCACCATCATCGAGACGCCGACGACGACTCCAGCCAAGGACGAGGACGACGCCCCCGCGTCCGCCAGCGCCAAAGAACGCATGCCCTTCCACGAGCGCTGCCAGCTCACCGCTGACCTCTTCCTGCTCTCCCACCGCGAGCTGGAGATACTCTACCTGCTGGCCAAGGGACGCAACGCCGCCTTCATCCAACGCGAGCTGGTCATATCCGAGGGCACCGTCCGCACCCACATGCGCAACATCTACCGCAAGGCGGGGGTGCACAGCCAGCAGGAGCTCATGGACTTGGTGGAGGGCATCGCAGCACCCGCCGGCAAGCGCTGAGCCGCCCCTCCCGGCTCGCGCGGCGCTGATCAGTAGCCCATGGCCGTCACCAGCGGCAGCAGCACCGTGGCGTGTAGCACCATGAGCGCGACGGTGGGAACGACGCCCGACTTGAAGTAGTCCACCAGCGTCCAGTAGCCGTACTTGTGCACCACCATGCTGGCGCTCTCCAGCCCGTTGGCGAAGGACGTGGACGCGCTCACGGCCACGACGATGGTGAAGAACACGGGGCTCACACCGAACTCCTGGCCCATCAGGCACAGCGGGATGAGCGTGGTGCCGATGAGCGCCGGCCCCACGGGGATGAACAGCCGGATGAGCGGCACCACCACGGCCGTGGCGCCCACCAGGGCGCCAGCGCCCAAGGCCAGCTTGCCGAGCGAGGCGTTCAAGAACCAGCTGGCCGAGCCCTGCTCGCGGATGCCGCCCGCCAGCGCCTGCACCGAGCCGATGAGCAGGATGACGTTCCACGAGACGCTCTCGACGAACTCGTCCCAGGTGAGCACGTCGATACCGGGCGCGAAGCACAGCACCAGGCCGAGCAGCGCGATGCCCGTGAGGTCCCACCCCGTCCAGTTGCTGGCTATCCACAGGGCGAACGTCAGCGCGAAGATGCCGAGCACCTTCCAATCGAGCGCGTCGAAGCGCTCCCTGCGCTCCGCGAACTCCGCCAGGCGCGCGAGCGTCGCCTCGGACAGCGGATCGGGCCGATGCACCATGACGACAGACGCCCACGCCACCACCAGCAGCACGAGCGCGATGGGCGTGCAGATGGCCGCCCAGTCGAAGAACGATATGGTCACGCCCATGCTCGACTGGAGCATCCCCATGGCCATCACGTTCATGGACGAGCCGGAGGGCAGCGCCTCGCCGCCGATGCACGCCGCGTAGGGGATGGCGATCATGAGCGCGCGCCCGAACCGGGACTCCCCCGGCTTGGCGCCCTCGATCTGCAGCACGCTGCTCACCGCGATGCCCGAGAACAGGGCGCTGCAGGGCAGGTCGGAGATGAACATCGAGCAGACGAACGTGGCCGCCATGAAGGCGAAGATGACGCGTCGCTCGCTTCCCCGGGAAAACCGCAGCAGGACGGTCACGATGAGCAGGGGGATCTTCGTCTTGAGCAAGGCGGCCGACAGCCCGAAGGACGCCAGCACGAAGAAGATGACGCTGCTCACCCACGCCGCCCACACCGTCGCCCCCGTGCCGCTGAAGGGCAGGATGCCGAACACCGGCAGCAAGATCATGACGGCCAGGCCCGTGATGGCGAAGGGCACCGGCTCGGCCACCCACAGGATGATGCCCGCCACCAAGAGGGCCAGGCTCATCTTCCCCGGAAAGCCGAGCCCCTCGGGCGCAGGCAGCAGAAGGGCGACGACCACCACGGCCGCGGCCAGAAGGACGCAGAGGATGCGCGAAGATGCGGACTTGTCTTTCAGCATAGCCGAATTCCCCTTTTCTCGGCCTGCCGCGCGCCGGCCCCGCCGCTTCCCGCAGGCGGGGCCGGCGCCGCGTCGCAGGAGCTACCGAAGCGTCTTGCGCGTGATGACCAGCATAAGGGCCACCACGATGATGATAGGCGGGATGCACAGGATGTGCGATCCGAGCGACCATCCGAAGGGCCCGACGAAGTAGCCGAGCGCCATGCCGCCCAAGATGTTGCCGCCGTTGCGGAACACGTTCATGAGGCCCATGCCCATCGCGTTCTGCGACGGGTCGCCCAGGATAGCGGGGATGGAGGTCTGCACCATGGCGGGAATCCAACCCTGGCAGAAGCCGTTCACCACGGCGATGACGTAGATGAGCGTCAGGTCGGTGGTCGAGAAGGCGAACCACAGGAACACGAGCACCACCACCCACGCGGCGATGATCATCCACTTGCGCGTGCCCAGCTTGTCGGAGAGCCACCCGCCGAAGGGGATGCCGACGGCGCCGAGCACCGTGCACAGGCTCACGGCGAAGGCAGCCGTGGAGGCGTCGATGCCGGCAGCCTCACGCAGGTAGAGCGACCAGTAGGAGCTGGTGGTGCCCGTGGTGGTGAGGGCGAACACCAAGAACATGATGCAGAGGATCCACAGCGACGGGTTCTTGAAGGCCGCGAACTTGTCGCCGCCCTCCACCTGGTCGGCGCGCTTGCCGGCAGCCGCGGCCATGACCTCCGCCGAAGGATTCTTGAACAGCAGCATCAGCACGACGAAGGCCACCACGCAGTAGGCGCAGGCCATCCACCACACCGACTTCCAGCCCATCGAGGCGGCCATGAGAGGCGCCACGTTCATGGTGACCAGGGTGCCGAGCGGCATCCACGTCTGGAACACGGCCACGGGCACGCCCTGGCGGCTCTCGGGGAACCACAGGCTGATGGCCGTGGGACCGGCCACGCCGATGAAGGCCATGCCGCAGCCCTCGATGACGCGGGAGGCCAGCAGCACTTCGAAGCTCGTCGACAGGGCGCCCATGAGGGAGCCGACGAACAGGGTCACCACCGAGATGGCCAGCGAGGTCTTGAGTCCCAGCCGGTAGACCAGCCCCGTGGCCGGAAACGCCAGCACCAGGCCCATGATGGAGAACACGGACATGATCCATCCATAGGACGAGCCGGGAATGCCGAGCGATTGGATGATCTCGACCGATATGGTCGTGGGCTTGAACATGTTGAGCGGCGCCGCGATGGCCACGATCCACACGGCGATCAGCACGAGCCACGCCCCCTTGGGCACGGCCTCCTTCGCGGGCTTGACAGCGCGATCAGCGGTTGTCTCCATAGTTAACCTTTCCTCAGGGTTCGCTAACAGCTCGATCAGCGAGGCGAGGAGGTATCGGGGGCGCCAGTCGTCCGAGGCAGATGCGCCGGCAGGGGCAGCGGCGCGCCGCACGCCGCGCAGCGCGAGGCCCGGGGGCCGTTCAGCACGCCGCAGGCGGGGCACCTG
>CANSQW010000155.1 GCA_947649215.1 uncultured bacterium
CAGCCGTGCGGCTGCGCGGGCTGCAGGCTGCGGGGCGCTGACGGGGCGCACGGGCGCCGAGCTCGGTTGTGCCGCGAGGCCGGGCCCGGGGCAGCGAGCCCGGCACGCGAACAAAGACCATCCTAGGCACGCCGGAAAGCGCCATCCGGGGCACGCGCCCATCTGTGGCCGATCCGTTGAGCTAGAATTACCGTCGTAACCGACCGATGCCCGACGGCGCCCGGCGCGCGAAGCCCGCGGCGGCGCGGAGACCCAAGGAGAGCCCCATGAAGTGCGTTATCTCGGTACTCGGCAAGGATCGCAGCGGCATCGTGGCCGCCGTCGCCACTACCCTGGCGGAGTGCAGCGCCAACATCGACGACATCAGCCAGACCATTCTCGGGCAGGGCGAGATCTTCTCGATGACCATGCTCACCACGCTGGCTCCTGAGGTCTGCGATTTCAACACCGTCCAGGAGAAGCTGGAGAAGGTGGGCGAGGATCTTGGTGTCCAGATCATCATCCAGCGCGAGGACGTCTTCCAGTTCATGTACAAGATCTAGGCGCAAGCCCGGCGCTTCCGACCAGGCGTACCGTCTTGGCTGCGGCGACCCCTTGCCTGCCGGACCCGCTGCGTCGCGTTTTGCGGAAATGAAGCCGAGCTTCGGAAATCTGGCCAAAAATGCTACGGTTTCCGCGGGCTCGGGCGCCGCTGGCGCTGGTGTCCGCACGTTTCCCCAGGTCGCAAAAATCTAGGAGACATCCAGCAGCGCTTCGGGTGCGTAAACCGCGCTGTTTTTGGCCAGATTTCTGGAATTCGTCACGCGGCCGCGCGGCGGCGCGGGATCGAGCGGCGGCGTTCCTCGCCGATGAGGCCGTTTGGAAACTTCTGGAAAACGTGCAGCGGTCTGTCCATATGTTGTGCTAGTATGTGCAAACCTCAACAAGATATGGTGCCGTTTGCGGTAATCCGCAGGTGGCGCGCTGGGAGATAGGAGCCATCCATGGACAACATGATGACCGTTGACGGCGTGAAGGTGCAGGTCAACTACGCGCATGAGGGCGACGCGCCCATGACCGAGCCCGAGGTGCAGGCCTACATCGAGCGCGCCTACGAGAAGTACCCCCACGGCAAGCTGGAGTCGCTCGTCCTGGACGTGGATGGCGAGGACGTGGGCATTCACTACGGCCTGGCTCCCGAGAAGTTCGATCGTATCCGCCGCATCACCGGCTACCTGGTGGGCACGCTCGACCGCTTCAACGACGCCAAGCGTGCCGAGGAGCACGACCGCGTGAAGCATCAGGTGGGCTGCTGCTAGTCCGCGCCGACCGAAACGAGCAGCGGGGCCTTCTCTTGACGAGAGGGCCCCGCTTTTTTTGTGCGAGCAGGGCCGGGAAGGGGGGGCGACGGCGGGCCGCGGCGCGTTTCAGCGCGGAAGCGGGCGCGCCAAGTCGGCGTCCCGGCGACTACGCGACCGGCGTGAAGGTGGGCGCGGCGGGGGCGGGGAGCTCGGCGGCGCAGTGGGGGCAGCGCGTGGCGCCCTCGCGGACTTCCTCCAGGCAGAAGGGGCACTCGGGGGCCTTCTCTTCCACGCACTCGCCGTTCTTCTTGCACACGCGAGAGCCGGCGTCCTTCATCTTGTTGAACGCCTTCACGATGAGGAACACCACCCACGCCACGATGAGGAAGTTTATGACGGCGCTGATGAACGCTCCGAAGTCGATGCCGTTCTCGGTGCCGGCGACGGGAATGGTGAGCCCGGCCACCTCGGTGCCGTTGCCGCCGGTGATGAGCTTGATGAACGGATTGATGATGTCGCTGGTCAGCGATGTGACGATGGCGGTGAAGGCGGCGCCGATGATGACGCCGACGGCCATGTCCATCACGTTGCCGCGGTTGATGAACTCGCGGAACTCGCTGATGAGGTTCTTCATGGGCGCTCCTTGGGTGCTTCGGTCGGGGACGGCGGGCCGCGCGGGCCGCTGGTACGGAAAGCAGTATAGGGCCGTGCTAGAATGCACGACGAGCAGTGCCGTATTTGATGATTATCCGATTACTTCGAGTTCCCCGAGGGTGCCATGACCAAGATATACTCGTTCACCGTCCCCGTGGAGGCGGACATCGTTGACGCGTTCTGCCTGATGCAGAAGGGGTTCACCGATCAGTTCGCGTACTACGCGAAGGAGCGGCCGGTTCGCTGCCTGGGGCTGGGCCGCTGCGTGGCGCTGCCGTCGCTCGAGGACGCGGAGTGCGCCTACGAGGGCCCCGCGCGCGAGGCGGCGGTGTTCTTCTCGTTCAACCGCTTCGACGCGGAGAACCCGGCGCCGGCCGACGAGCTGTTCAGCTCGTTTCCGCGGCTGCGCTTCATGTTGCCCGAGATCGTGCTGCTGGAGAATGAGCGCGGGCGGTTTTTGCAGGTCAACTCGCTGGGTCCGGTGTATCCCGGACGCGTAGAGCGGTTTCTGCGGCTGTGCGCCGAAGCGCCGGCCCGCACGCGTGTGACGGTGCCCTACCGGCTGGAGAACGACTCCCGCGAGGAGTGGCACCGCGCCATGGCGAGCGCGTCGGCGGCCATCGAGGCCGGGCGCGTGCAGAAGGTGGTGCTCTCGCGGCGCAAGCGCCTGGTGGCGGAGCGGCCGTTCTCGTCGAAGGACCTGCTCGTGAACCTCATCGACGGCGATGCGCGGGGAACGGTCATCCTCTATCGCTATGCCGACGTGTTCTTCTGCGGGTGCACGCCCGAGCTGCTCGTGCGCAAGCGCGGCCAGCGGGTCGAAAGCATGTGCCTGGCGGGGACGTGCCCGGCCGGCGCCGACGAGGCCGAGCGCGCGGAGCTGGCGGCGGCGCTCATGGCCGACCCCAAGAACCGCGCCGAGCACGACTACGTGGTGCGGTTCGTGCGCGAGGTGTTCAACCGCGTGTGCTACGACGTGGACGTGCCCGCCGAGCCGCAGATCATGAGCCTGGAGCATGTGCAGCACCTGTACACGCCGGCGACGGCCCGGGTGCTTGAGGGCGTGAACCTGTGGGATCTGGTGGGCGATTTGCACCCCACGCCGGCCACGGCTGGCCTGCCCGTCGGCGAGGCGATGATGCTCCTGCGCTCCATCGAGGCGTACAACCGCGGCTTCTATGTGGGCGCGGCCGGCTTCGTGGATGCGGAAGGCGACGGCGAGTTCTCCGTGGCGCTGCGCACCGGCGTGTTCGACGGCGAGGTCGGCTGGGTGTACGCCGGCTGCGGCATCGTGGGCGCGAGCGACCCCGACGCGGAGTTCGACGAGATAGACCTCAAGCTCAAGACCGTGCTCTCCGCCTTCGAGGGGGAGTAGGCGCGGCTGGTCGCGCGCGAGCGCGGCCACGGGGTCGTGTGCGTGCGTGGTTCCCGGCGCGAGCGCTCCGTCGTGGTCGAGGGCGGAGGCGTCGAGGGCCGGGAGGGGCGGAGGCGTCGCGTTGCAAGGGTCGAAAACGCGAGGTCGGGCGCTGCCCGCAGCGCATGTGTAGGAAACCGGGGAATATAAGACTGGCTATCCGTGGCGCTGCGGACCACAATAGGAGGCAGCCTGCGGGTGCGCGAGGCGCGGGAGACGGTGCGGGCTGGCGCGCGACGTGGGCAGGTGCGCAAGGCTTGCGGCGGGCGATGCGGACGCGCAGGGCGCCGGCAAGCGGGCAGAGCCTGCCGGCTGCGTCAGGTGTTTCACGTGAAACACCTGCGTGCGCCGAGGCGAAGTGAGGGCCGGGAGGGCTACGCCCGATGGCGTGGAATGTTTCACGTGAAACATTCCGGTGCGCTGCGTCTCGTAGCGCTTCGCGAGGCGGCAGATATGTCGTGTGGGCGATATGATGCGCTGAAGGGCACTTTGCGGGCGGCTCCCTGCGCCGTGGGCGCGGTGTGGGCGCATGGCGAATACGCGGGCTGCGCGGAGGCTGCGGACTTGGCGCGTGGCGGATGGTTTGAAAGGATGGGATCATGGCGGAGCTGACTCATGCGCAGAAGACGGCGCGCTATCTGGGGGCGTTCTTCGACGAGCTGGTGCGCTGCGGCGTGCATGACGTGGTGGTGAGCCCGGGGTCGCGCTCTACCGGCCTGGCCATGACCGCCTTCGAGCTGAGCTGCCGCCGTCCTGACGACCTGCGCGTGCACGTGGACGTGGACGAGCGCGGGGCGTCGTTCGTGGCGCTCGGCCTGGCCAAGGCGACGGGGCGGCCTGCGGCGCTCGTGTGCACGTCGGGCACGGCGCCGGCGAACTACTTCCCGGCGGTGATGGAGGCGCAGACCTCGCGCATCCCGCTGCTCGTGCTCTCGAGCGACCGGCCGGAGATGCTGCTGGGCCTGGGCGCCCCCCAGACCGCCGACCAGGTGAAGCTGTTCGGCGATACCGTGCGCCTGTTCCGCCAGATGCCGGAGCCGGACGGCGCGCCCAAGGCGGTGGCCTTTGCGCGCCAGGCGGCTCGCGAGGCGTGCATCGTCGCCCTCGGGCACGGCCGCGCGGCGGACGCCGCCGGCGCGTCGGCGGCGGTGGCAGGC
>CANSQW010000156.1 GCA_947649215.1 uncultured bacterium
CGCCCGCCCCCTGCGCATCGCCGTGCCCAAGGGCGCGCTCAACGCCGACGCCATCGACGCGCTCGCCGCGGCCGGCCTGGACGTCACGGGCCTTGATGCGCCGGGCCGCGCGCTCGTCGTGTCCAACCCCGGCGTCGACTACATCATCGTGCGCCCCTCCGACGCCCCCGCCTTCGTGGCCATGGGCGCGGCCGACTGCGGCATCTGCGGGAAGGACTCGCTGCTCGAGGCGGCGCCCGACGTGGTGGAGCTGGCCGATCTGCGCTTCGGGGCGTGCCGCTTCGTGGTGGCCGAGCCCGTCGGCGCGGCGCAGGACGTGGCCGAGCGCTACCGCAAGCTCGGCTCCATCCGCGTGGCCACCAAGTACCCGCGCATCACCCGCGCCCACTACGCCAAGACCGGCGTGCAGGTGGAGATCGTCTACCTCCACGGCAACATCGAGCTCGCGCCGCTCACCGGCCTGGCCGAGCGCATCGTGGACATCACGGCCACCGGCACCACCCTGCGCGAGAACAACCTGGAGGTGGTGGAGGACGTGATCGGCTCGACGGCGCGCTTCTTCGCCAACCCCTGCGCCTTCCGCACCGACGATCGCATCACCGCGCTCGCCCAGGCGCTCGGCGCCCATGCCGCCACCGCCGCCTACGAGCCCATCGCCGGCTCGTCGCAGCCCGGAGGCCCCGCGAGCTGACGCCTGCCCGCCGCCCGGCGTCCTGCGCGCCGGCCCGCGCCCCGACACCCCGCCTGCCACGGCGCGCCCTCGCTCCGCGCGCCGTCCGACCACCCGACCGAGACAAAGGAGAAAGCCCCATGCGCCGCGTCATCCTCACGCAAGACGAAGCCCTCTCACGCACCCATCTCAACCGCACCGGCGCCTTCAACGCCCAGGCCCTCGAGGCCGCCACGGCCATCGTCGAGGACGTGCGCCAGCGCGGAGACGCGGCCCTGCGCGAGCTGACCGAGAAGTTCGACGGCGTGGCCGTAGACGACTTCCGCGTGCCGCAGTCCGCCATCGACGAGGCGGAGGAGCAGGTCGATCCCGCGGTTCTGGCCGCCCTGCGCCAGGCCGCCGCGCAGATCCGCGAGTTCCACGAGCGCCAGGTCGAGCAGAGCTGGTTCTACGCCCGCGAGGACGGCGCCATCGTGGGCGCGAAGGTGACCCCGCTCGAGTCGGTGGGCGTCTACGCGCCGGGCGGGCGGGCCCTCTACCCCTCGTCGCTGCTGATGAACGCGCTGCCGGCCCAGGTGGCCGGCGTGGAGCGCATCGTCTGCGTCACCCCGCCGACCAAGGACGGCGGCCTCGACTCCGCGATGCTGGCCGCGTGCAAGATCGCCGGCGTCACCGAGGTCTACACGGTGGGCGGCGCCCAGGCCGTGGCCGCGCTCGCCTACGGCACCGAGTCCATCGCGCCGGTCGACAAGGTGACGGGCCCGGGCAACGCCTTCGTGGCGGCCGCCAAGAAGGTCGTCTCCGGCGACGTGGGCATCGACATGATCGCCGGCCCGTCGGAGGTGTGCGTCGTGGCCGACGAGACGGCCGATCCGGCGCTCGTGGCCATCGACCTCATGGCCCAGGCCGAGCACGATCCGCTGGCCGCCTGCTACCTGGTCACCTTCAGCGAGGCCTACGCCGACGAGGTGGAGGCCGCCATCGAGCGCCACATGGCCGCCTCCACCCGCGCCGACATCACCACGGCGTCCCTGCGCGACCAGGGGCTCATCGTCATCTGCGAGACGGTCGACCAGGCCATCCAGTCCGTCAACGCCATCGCGCCGGAGCACCTGGAGCTGCACCTGCGCGACGCCATGGACCTCGTGGGCGCCATCCGCAACGCCGGCGCCATCTTCCTCGGCGAGTGGACGCCCGAGGCCGTCGGCGACTACGTGGCCGGCCCCAACCACACCCTTCCCACCGGCGGCACCGCGCGCTACGCCTCGCCGCTGTCGGTGGACGAGTTCGTGAAGAAGTCCTCCATCATCCAGTACACGCCCAAGGCGCTCGCCCGCGACGCGCGCGCCGTCGTCTCCATCGCGCGCCACGAGGGCCTGTGGGCCCACGCCGAGTCGGTGGCCCAGCGCCTGGCGCTCCTCGACGAGGCGGGCATGGACGGCGTGCCGAAGGTGGGAGGCCGCGATGCGTAGGGTGCGTCCGGCCGCCCCGCAGCTGGCGGGCCTTGAGCCCTACGACCCCAAGTACCTGCCGGCCGAGGCGTTCCTCTCGGCCAACGAGAACCCGAGCGACGTGGAGGCGGCCCTGCGCGCGGAGATCGTCCGCGAGATCCGCCGGACGGCCCTCAACCGCTACCCCGACCCGCTCGCCAACGACCTGCGCGACCTCATCGCCGAGGCCAACGGGCTCGACCGCGACCAGGTGCTCGTGGGCAACGGCGGCGACGAGCTGCTCTTCGATCTGGCGCTCGCCTGGGGCGGGCCGGGCCGGACGTTCCTCAACCTGCCGCCCACCTTCTCGGTCTACGCGGCCAACGCGCAGCTCACCAACACGCGCGTCGTGGAGGTGGCGCGCCGCGCCGACTTCTCCATCGACGAGGAGGCGGTGTTTGCCCGCGTGGCTGCCGGCGACATCGACTACGCCATCGTCACGAGCCCCAACAACCCCACGGGCGAGCGGGCGCCGGAGGACTTCATCCTGCGGCTGCTTGACGCCACCGACGCGCTCATCATGGTGGACGAGGCCTACTTCGAGTTCTCGCGGCGCACCATGCGCCCCTACCTGGAGAGCCACGAGAACCTGCTCATCCTGCGCACGTTCTCCAAGGCGTTCTCGTTGGCCGGGGTGCGCGTGGGCTACGTGCTCGGCCATGCGCACGTCATCCGCGAGCTCGTGAAGGTGCGCCAGCCCTACTCGGTGGACGCGCTCTCGCAGGCCGCGGCGCGCGTGGTGTTCGCCAACCGCGCCACGTTCGAGCCGGGCATCGCGGCCATCATCGAGGAGCGCGAGCGCCTCATGCGGGGGCTGCTCACGCTGCCGGGCGTGACGCCGTTCCCGTCGGACGCGAACTACATCCTGTTCAGGATGGAGGGCGCTGACGCGGCCTGGGCCTTCCTCTACGAGCGCGGCGTGCTCGTGCGCGACTTCAGCCACGCGCCGCTTCTGGAGGGCTGCCTGCGTGTCACGGTGGGCACCCCCGAGCAGAACGACGGCTTCCTGGCCGCCTTGAGGGACTTCATCATGGGAAGGTGTGAGGCACGATGACCGATCGCTCGGCGCGCCTGGAGCGCGCGACCAAGGAGACGCAGATTACCGTCGAGGTGCGCCTGGACGGCGAGGGCCGGGTGGACGCGGCGACGGGCGTGGGGTTCTTCGACCACATGCTCGACGCCCTCGGCCGCCACGGCCTGCTCGACCTGGAGGTGCGCGCGTCCGGCGATGTGCACGTGGACGCCCACCACACGGTGGAGGACACCGGCATCGTCATCGGCCAGGCCCTCGCGTCCGCCCTCGGCGACAAGCGCGGCATCACCCGCTTCGGCTCGTGCACGCTGCCCATGGACGAGGCGCTCGTGCTCGCGGCCGTGGACGTGTCGGGCCGCGGCCAGCTGCACTGGGACGTGGACCTGCCCTTCGGCATGGTGGGCGCCTTCGACACGCAGCTCGCCCGGGAGTTCTTCATCGCGCTGGCCGCCAACGCCGGCATCACGCTGCACGTGCGCCAGCTGGCGGGCGACAACGCCCATCACGTGATAGAGGCCTGCTTCAAGGCCGTGGGCCGGGCGCTGCGCCAGGCCGTCGAGCCCGACCCGCGCATGGCCGGGCAGCTGCCCACCACCAAAGGCGCGCTCTAGGCGCGGCCGCGCGAGGCTGCGAGGAAGCGAGGGGAGAGGTGACGTTGAGAACCGTCGTCGTCGACTACCGCAAGGGAAACCTGAAGTCGGTGGAGCGCGGCTTGGCTGCCGCCGGGGCCGACGCCTTCATATCCGACGACCCGGCCGCCATCGCGGCGGCCGATGCCGTGGTGCTGCCGGGCGTGGGCGCCTTCGCCGACGCGGCGGCCACCATGGCCGAGCTGGGCCAGGCGGAGGCCGTGCGCGCCGCCGTGGAGGCCGGTGCGCCCTTCCTCGGCATCTGCCTGGGGATGCACCTCATGTTCGAGGCGGGGGAGGAGCATGCCCCCGAGGGCGGCCCCCTGCCCGCGGGCCTCGGGCTCGTGCCCGGCGTCGTGGGGGCGCTCCTGCGCTTGGACGAGGCCGGCCGCGCCTGCAAGATCCCCCACGTGGGCTGGAACTCCGTGGAGTACGTCGCAGCGGGACCGGAGGCCGAGCCGGGGGGGGGCCACCAAGCGGGGTCACGCGGGACGGGGGCAGCCCCGGGGGCGGTGCCCCCCCCCGCCCCCCGGCCCCGCCCCCCCCGGCCCCCCCCCCGCCCCCCCCGCGCCCCCCGCCCCCGCCCCCCCCCGCCCCCCCCCCCCCCCCCCCCCCCCCCCCCCCCCCCCCCC
>CANSQW010000157.1 GCA_947649215.1 uncultured bacterium
GTCGGTCGTCGCGCGCACGGCGAGCGGCATGATCCCCGCATCCGCCGGCACGGCGGCGAGCACGCGGGCCAGGCGAGCCGCCGGTGTGCCGGCAGCCTCCTTGATAGCCGTCAGGTTGCGCCAGGTCAGGCGAATCTGGATCTTAGGCCTGATGGTGGGATCGGGCGTGATGTTCACCGTCAGGATGTACTTGATGCCCGTGAACAGCGCGTTGGCCTTCTGCTCCACGGTGATGACCGTGGTCCCGCAGCTGTTGACCTGAATCTGAAGGCGACCGTTCTCGTCAAGAAGCGGCTTGCCGTCCTCGCCGCGCACAAGGTCGGCCACGGCGGTGTTGGATACCGAGAAGCTGGAAGGCGCCGAGGAATTGGAGGTGAGCGCCATCTTGAAGAAGTCGCTTATCGCGTCGTCGCCCTCTTGGTGGAAGTCGCCGTAGCTGGCCGTGATGGTCTTGCGAACGACCTGCATCTTGCCCGTGGGATCGTCCGGGTCACCGCCGTCCGGGCCGGGCTCCGGGTCGGGAGAGTCCTCCACCTCCACCTTGTCTGGATCGTCGGGGGTCACCTCGCCCTCAGGCTTCACGGGGATGATGGGCGTAGGCTGGGTGGCCTCGTTCTGCGGGTTGTCCTCCGTGCCCTCGACGTAGTTCTTGTCGGGAACATAGCGCACCGTCACCTCGTGGGTGTTGGTGGCGGCATCCGACGCCAGGGCATCAAGGGCGCCGTCGAGGTTCGCCGGATCGAGGTAGTACAGCACGCGAGTCGTCTCACGGCCCTCGTCGCCGGCGACGACCTCTACGGTAGAGCTGGGAACGTCCTTGCCGTCGGCATCCTTGAAGCTCACCTTCCCAGCGCCGGCCTTGAAGGCATCAGCTGGCAGGGCGATGGGTTCGCCCACCGGCTTGCCGTCGATCATCACCTGGAAGGAGCCTGTGGGCGCCTTGCACGTGATGGCCGTGCCCTTGGCCGAGCGGATGTCGAACGCCAGGCGCAGGTGCGTGCCGGGATCCTTGTCGGTCTCCTTCACCACCTGGTAGGAGCCGTCGGCCGCGAGACGCACCCAGGCGGCGCCGTTGTCCTCGGAGATCTTCACCACCGCAGGCACCGGCGTGATCTCGCACCAGCCGTAGGCGCGGTGGCCGTAGTAGCTGTCCTTGTACTGAGGCTCATCGGAATACTGCGTGGAAGTCATGGTGAAGCGCGTGAGACCCGTGTCAACAGGCGTGGTATCCGAGGGCATCTCGGCTCCCAGCTTGCCCGTCTTGGCGTCGTAGACCTGGCAGAGATAGCTGATCTTGTCCCAGATGGGCTTGTTGTCGTCGCCTCCGGAGTTGATGGAGTTGTCCTTATCGGTGAGCTCCTTCACCTGGTACTCCAAGCCGTCGTAAGCCTTCTTCACGACGGGCACCTTCACCATGCTGTTGGCATCAACCGCGTCCTTGAACTTCTTCTGCTCGTAGCTGCTCAGGCAGTCGTAGGACACCAGGGCCTCGCCGGTGCCGCCGTTCTTATCCTCGAAGAAGTCCTGCTGCAAGTCGAAGAACACGTAGCGCTTGAGGTTGGTGTCGCCGCCCGTGCCGCCGGCGGGACGATAGAGCGGCTCCACCGGAACCGGCTTGCCATCATCGCCCAGATAGGTGAGCTGCACCGTTACCTGCTGGTCAGCCTGCTGGGGGGTAAGCCACAGATACAGGTAGCCCTCGTTGAACTGCGCCGGTGCCCCATAGCCCACCTTCTCGCCACCCACGAGCAGATCCCACGAGGTGATGGTGCGATTCAGGTCAGGGGTCTGCCCCTCGGGAGTGAGGTCCTCCAGATCCTTAGACAGATTGATGGTGATGGGAACCACCTGATCAGTCTTGTTCGGGATGATGGCGCCGTCCTCAGTCTCGGTGTAGGAGCCGTAGGCTACGCCGTCGAAGCGATAGGTTACCCCGTCCTTGCGCTTGCTTACGTACACCGACCCGCCAGAAACGATAACGGTGGCAGCTTTTGAAGAGTCGGTGCAGCTGGAGGAGCCAGAGGTAGTGCCAGCCCCGCCGATGTCGTTGCCCCACGGCTCGGTAAGGTTTGTCCCGCCATGGGGGATCATCGTGCCGCCAGTGATGATGATGGTGTAATCGCGATTGTCGCAGTTTTTCTGGTTTCCGTAGCAGCCGCGCCCGAAGCCGTTGCCGTCCGCGCCACCGTTTGATTCCACGTAACCACCGTTGATGCGGATGTTGCCCGTACCGCCAGGATGAGCCGATACGGTAAGGCCGGCAGGAACAGTGGCGTCACCCGTGTTCCAGCCTCCACCGAAGCCGGCACCATGGTAGGAGGCGTTGGAGGTGATCCAACCGCCGTTCACGGTAATCCACTCGCTCGGGGAAGTGCCGGCTGCATTTCTGCCACCGCCAATGCCGGCACCGCCGGAGCCATCGGTATTCGGCCCCCCTCCGTTGAGTACCTCGATGCGACCGCCATTGAAGGTCATGGTGCCGCCATCTTCAGCATCGGCACCCCCCAGAGCCGAGCCCATGCCGCCGCCCTTCACGTAGAGCTTGCCACGATTGGGGCTATCGAGGAGAGTGAGATAGTCGCCTTCGCTCACCCGTTCCTTGCCACTGCTATCGACATACCTCGTCCCCGCGGGAATCTGCCCCTTATCAGGAGTGATGAGCTTGCCGCTCGTATCCACGTTCGGCACCGAGTCGTCCACCGTGAACACGGCTCCGGTGCCGCAATGGATCCCAGGCGCTTGCGTGTTGGTGCTCGTAAATGAGTTGGCGGAATTGTCAGCGAGAATCAAGTGCGCCTCACCGCCCGCCTGGATGTCGAAGGCCCAGGCGGCACTTACCGTAATGTTATCGAGCGTCATGTGAGCCTTGACGCCAGCGGAAACCACCAGGCCCACCGCGCTCGTACCCGAGATGGTGAAGGGATCGCTCGTCTTAATGGTGATGGCGCTCGACGTTACCTCGAAGTCGGCGGCAGACACGTTGTCGCCTGTGACGGTGAGCTCGCCCACCTTGAACGACGCACGGGCCGACGGTCCTGCGTCCACAGTCGAGATGCCTGCATCAGCCTGAGTTGCAGGCTCCCCCGCGTCTACGTCAGTGGCAAGGGGGGGGGTAGGTGATTTTTCCTCGTCGGCGAACGCGGTGAGGGCCGCGGTCGGGATCATCAGACCGCAGGCCAACGTGGCCGCGAGCGCGCAACGCAGGAAGGAGTGCGTTTTCCTCATGCTTCTCTCCTGGCTCTCTCTGTCTCGGGGCGCCCCGGCGATTGCCGCGCCGTTGCGCTCCCGTTACCAAGCTGTAAGGAACATCTTATTATATACCGAAGACCTCCAAACGAAACCCCTCTTCCCCCTGACGGCCGCCGGCCCTCCGCCGTCGCTAAAAGAGTTAAAGGACACTAAAAGAGTTAAAGATTGCTAAAACGAGGGAGCAATCCTCCCAAGGGCGGCACATAAGGGAGAGCAAGAGCAAGCAGGGGCCGCGCCTTGGGCGCGGCCCCTGCCTCAGATGCGCGCTTGGCGCGACTCGCCTCTCAGGCCCGTCCTACCACTGGCCGCGATGGCGGCTCACCAGGGCCTCGCGCTGGCGGCGCCGCTGGGCGGCAAGCGCCATGAGCATGAGGCCGAGCGCCGCGGCGGCAGCCACGAGGGCCACTGACGGGACGACCAGCTCATCACCGGTCTGGGCGAGCCGGATGGGCGTGCGCGAGCCCTTGTCGCCCTCGCCGCCGGCCGAGCCGTCCCCGGGCGTCGGCTCAGGCCGCGGCTCAGCCACCACGCCGCCCTCCTCGGTGACGCCGACGGGATAGGTCGGCGCGGGGTTGCTCAGCGTAGGATGCTCGCGCTCGAAGGCGTCCCAGCCGTCCTCGGGAACGAAGGGCTTGCCGCCCACGGGGCGCTCCGCCTCACCGCCGACGGTGCCCGTGTCCACGCCGGAAGGCGTGGTGCCGAACGCCTCGGCCACGTTGCCGATGTCGCCCTCGGCCGCCTCCTCGGTCACGAGCGCGTCGAACGTGAGCGTGATGGAGCCCGGGCCGCGCAGGTCGCCGGCGGTGACCGCCAGGCGGCGCGAATCCACGTCGTAGGCGTCGTCGGGCACCTCATGCACGGTGCCGGCGCGGTCAGTGAGACGCAGCGACCCTACCATCGGCTCCAGGCCCACGGGCACGTCGTCGCGAATCACCACGTCATACCAGATGGTGTTCGCCTTGGTGTTCTCCACCGTGATGGAGTAGCGGATGACGTCGTTCACGTGCGTGGTGCCGTCAGCGCTGTCCAGGTTCTCAGCCGTCTTTTTCACCGTGATGTCGGCCGGGCCGTCCTCGTCAGCCTCCAGCTTCGGGTTGGCGGGCAGCACCGGGGGCATCACCGGCTGCACCGGATCGGGCGTCACGAACTCATCCTCCAGGTCCTCCCAGGGCGCGGTGGGCACGAAGGGCGTGCCGG
>CANSQW010000158.1 GCA_947649215.1 uncultured bacterium
GAGCACCACCTTGCCAAGGTGGGGGTCGCGGGTTCGAATCCCGTTGTCCGCTCCAGAACTTCAGGGCTCCCTCGCGGGGGCCCTTTTTCGTGCGCGGCAAAAGGGAAGGGGGAGCCCGCGTGGCAGGCTCCCCCTTCCCGGGCGGCTATGCGTGGCCGGCAGGCTATCCGGCGAAGCGGATTCCCACGTACTGGGCGGTGGCGGGCAGGCCGCTTGACTTGTAGACCTCCGACAGGCCGATGACCGAGATGCGCCAGGTATAGCCGTCCACAGTGCCGGCCTGGTAGGTGTTGCCCGCGTCATCCACGCCCGAGTCGGTGACCATGGTGCTGTCGAGGCCCTGGGACTCCATGGCGCTGAAGATGGCGGCGTCGGCGTCGGTGGCGGCGAAGTCGGCGTAGTGCAGCCGCAGCACGGTGCCCGACTTGCGCGAGACCTCCAAGTCCCACGACCCGTTGAGCAGCTTCGCGGCGCTTGCGGCCGAGATGTTGTTGATGCCCTGGAGGTAGAGCAGGCCCGCCTCCTCGATCGGCACGTCGGAGGGCAGCTTCACCACGTCGAAGCCCCCCTCGGCGTTCGTGCCCACGGGCACGCGCTCGTAGAGGGTGAAGCCGGCGTCCACGAAGGTCTGCATCATGGCCGCGTCGTCGAGCGGCATGAGCGAGGCGAGCACGGGGATGTCGGACGACACCTCGCGCGTGAGGTTGCGCTGGAGCGCCTCCTGCTCGCCGGCAGGGGTGAGGTAGACGCGGTCGACCCACTGGAACAGCAGCCAGCCGCCCACGACCACGGCCACGAGGGCGAAGGCGGCCATGCCGCGCTGGACGAGCTGAGGCGGGTCGAGCGGCCGGCGCAGGCCCTTTCCGTCGAGGTAGCGGATGGAGCCCTCCTGCGGGTTTGCGGGACGCTCGCCGCGCTGCTCGGCGAGCGTGCGGCCGTGCGCGGCAGACGCCTCCTCGTCGGCGGGGGTGGCGTCCCCGGCGTGCTTGCCGGCGGAGGACTTGCTGTGCTTGGCTTCCATGGGGCTGCTCCTGAACAGATGTGATGGACTCGCCGATTATACCATTGCGCGGTGCCCAGCCCTTTGTTAGCATGGGGCGGCACCCCATGGGGGAGTAGCTGGCGCCGGCAGGCGCGGCTCGTTCAACATCATGGCGACGGTTTCCCGCTTTAGCGGCCACAGCCCGCCTGGCGAGCCTTAATTAGCGAGACTCATGGTGCACACTGGCATCGAAAGGCGCCGCTGTGCACCGTGAGTCTTTTATTTTGCCGGGCCGACGCGGCCCGCGAGCAGAGGAGGAACCTGTGGACCTGTCGATATTCCTGACCCCCGAGGCGTGGATCAGCCTGCTCACGCTCATCTTCCTTGAGATCGTCCTGGGCGTGGACAACCTGGTGTTCATCTCCATCACCACCAACCGCCTGCCCGAGGACAAGCAGCACATCGGCCGCAAGCTCGGCCTGGCCGGCGCGCTCGTCATGCGCGTTCTGTTCCTCTGCTTCGCCTCCTTCCTCGTGCATATGACCACGCCTCTGTTCACCATCGACCTCGGCTTCTTCAGCCACGGGTTCTCCGTGCGCGACATCGTGATGCTCGTGGGCGGCGGCTACCTCATCTACAAGGGCATCAAGGAGCTCGTGGACGTGCTCGCCCTCACCGAGATCAAGGCCGAGACGTCCGAGGAGCACAAGGCGCGCCACCTCATCTCGCTGCCCCAGGCCGTGGGCACCATCATGGTCATGGATCTCGTCTTCTCCATCGACTCGGTCATCACCGCCGTGGGTCTGGCCGAGCACCTCATCATCATGATCCTGGCCGTGATGATCGCCGTCATCATCATGATGGTGTTCATCGACCCCATCTCCAACTTCATCAACGCCCATCCCGAGATGAAGATCCTCGCCCTGGTGTTCATCTGCGCCATCGGCGTGCTGCTCGTCCTCGATTCCGCCGGCATCCACACGAGCATCGAGGTGCTCGACATGCACATGGAGAAGCTCATGGTCTACTTCGCCATGATCTTCGCGGTGGTGCTCGAGCTCATCCAGATGCGCTTCAACACCAACCTGACGGCGTGGAAGCGCGAGCTGGCTGACGCCGCCATCGACGACGCGGTCTCCGAGGCCGAGGCCGGCGCGGAGCCGGCGGCGGTGGGCGCGCACGCCAAGGAGCGCGTAGACGCCGCCATCACCTCGGCCGAGCGCGTGGAGTAGGCGCCTCGCCCGTCGCGTTGCCCCAAGGAGAGAGGAAGGCCCCTGACCGGGGCCTTCCTTGCGTTCGGGGGGGGGCTAGGCGACGTCGCCGCCGTAGAGCTTGACGCATTCCTCCGAGACGATGAAGCGCGCCGCTTCGGGCATCATCCGCACGGTGAAGGGGGTGGTGAGCGCGGTGACCTCGCCGTCGTACTGCACCGGCAGGGGCGGATCGGCGGCGACCGCTATGGTGCGCCCGCGGTGCAGCTCGAGCGCGCCGGTGCGGTCGGGGAAGTCGCCTGAGCGGTCGAGCATGCTGGCGAGCAGGGCCGGGATGAGGCCGAAGGCATCGCGGGTGTGGAGGATGGCCACGTCGAACACGCCGTCGCGCGGCAGGTTCTGGTGCACCACCGGCAGGTCGAACTGGATCTTGGAGAAGTTGACGATGAGCACGCCCACGCCCTCGCTCTCGATGACCTCGCCGTCGATGTCGATGGTGAAGCGCGAGAACTGCGGCAACGGGTTGGTGAGCGCCGAGGTGAAGTAGGCCATGGGGCCGAGCAGGCGCTTGGCCGGCTTGGCGCCCTGCATGATGAGGGCGTCGTAGCCCGCGCCGGCCATGATGGAGAAGCCGAAGCGCTCGCCGGAGGCCAGCTCAATCTCGCCCAGGTCGAAGTCCATGATCTCGCCCTCACGCGTGAGCTTGGCAAGCGCGTGGGGCTCGGCGGGGGAGGCCAGGTTCATGGCCAGCAGGTTGGCGGTGCCGGCGGGGAAGGGCAGGACGGGGATGCCCGTGTCCGCCAGGAGGTAGGTCACGGCCGCTATGGTGCCGTCCCCGCCGCTGGCGATGACCGCATCGAACTCCTCGGCGTCGGCGAGGAAGCGCCGCAGGTCCGTGGATCCGTCGGTCGATCGGATGACCACCTCGTCGCCATCGGCCGCGAATGCGCGGATGTAGTCGTATATCGCGCCCTCCCCGTAGCCGGAGACCAGGTTGTTCACGATCAGCAGTTTCACAGGAGTCCTTTCCCTTGCTATGATGGGGATGGTACTACAATAGCGTGGCGCCCTCGGGCGTCACGACCCTGTTTGTAAGGAAACGACCCGGTGTACATCGACAACCAAGAGACCCTGGAGGCCTTCGTCGAACGCGCGCGCACCTCTTCGGTGCTGGCCATCGACACGGAGTTCCTCCGCGAGAAGACCTACTACGCCCGCCTGTGCCTGCTCCAGCTGGCCACCGACGACGAGGTGGCCATCGTCGACCCCTTCGCCGTGAGCGATCTGCACGTGCTCGTGCCGCTTCTGGCCGACCGCGGCATCGTCAAGCTGTTCCATGCGGGCGGTCAGGACCTGGAGATCCTCTATCGCGAGGTGGGCATGCTGCCCGAGCCCATCTTCGACACCCAGGTGGCCGCGGCGCTGCTCGGCCACACCCAGCAGATCGGCTACGGCGCGCTCGTTCACTCGGTGTGCGGGGTGAACCTCAAGAAGGTGGACTCCTACACCGACTGGTCGCGTCGGCCGCTGTCCGACTCGCAGCTGGAATACGCCGCCGACGACGTGGTGTACCTGCCGGGCATCTACCGCGAGATGTGCGCCATGCTTGATGCGCGCGGGCGCCGCGAGTGGCTCGCGCCCGACTTCGCCGAGCTGTCCGACCCGGCTCGCTACGAGGCTGACCCGCGCCAGCGCTTCCGCCGCCTCAAGCGTGTCTCGTCGCTGTCGCGCCGCCAGCTCTCGGCTGCGCGCGAGGTGGCGGCCTGGCGCGAGGAGGAGGCGGCCCGCCGCGATGTGCCGCGCAAGTGGGTCATCACCGACGAGCAGATCGTGGAGGCCTGCAAGCGCGAGGCGCGCAGCATCGACGAGCTGTTCATGGTGCGCGGCATGCGCGAGAAGCTGCCCACCCGCGACGCGCGGGCCGTGGCGGCGCTGCTGCGCAAGGGGCTCGACGCGCCCCAGGACCAGTGGCCCGTGCTCGACCGCGCGGCGAAGAGCGAGCCCAACGTGGACGCTCAGCTCGACCTGATGGAGGCGGTGGTGCGCCTGCGCGCCCGGGAGAACGGCATCGCCATGCAGACGCTCGCGAGCCGAGACGACCTGGCCCGCCTGGCCCGCGGCTACGCCGAGGAGGTGGACGTGCTGCGCGGCTGGCGGCGCGCCATGGTGGGCGATGAGCTGCTCGAGCTTCTGGCCGGGCGCCTGGCGCTCAGCCTGGGCGAGGAGGGGCTGCGGGTGACGC
>CANSQW010000159.1 GCA_947649215.1 uncultured bacterium
CGCCCGCACCGGCTGCCCCGCCGGCCGCACCCGCGCAGGCCCCGTCGACGGCCGCGCCGTCCGCGCGTCCCTCTCCCACGGCGCTCACACTCCCACCGTGGGGCGGATGGCCAGGTTGTACCAGGTGGCCAGCGCCAGCATAAGCGCGCCGCCTAGGGCGCACCCCACCGCCCAGCGCCGCTCGCGGCGCAGGTAGTCGGCGCGGCTCACGCCCATCCCCTCGGCGCGGTGCGCCGCGAGCGGCTGGGCCACGATGGAAAAGCCCACGGTCACCGCCGTCAGCGTGACCAGCACGATGAGGGCCACCGTCACCGACAGCGCCGAGGGCGCAGACCACGCGGCATAGAAGCAGTTGTCGGCGAACAGCCACACCGGATAGAACAGGATGGTCGGCATCATGCCGTGGCCAGCGCCCCACACGGGAGGCAGCAGCAGGGCCCCCAGGTTCACCCGGGGCAGCCCGCGCAGGAACTCCTGCTCCTGGGCGATCTGCTCGTCGGTCAGCTCCGCGGCTGACGAGGCGTTACGCGCCATGGCGTCGCCCTCCTTCCTCGATTCGCTCGTTTTCGCCAGCATAAGACAAGAACGGCGCCCCGAAGGGCGCCGTTCTCTCAGAACATCCTCAAAACACGTCGAGCGGACTCGGCCGCAGCGGCCGCGCCGCCACGAAGCCTAGTGGGTCTCCAGGTCCTCGCCGACGATGTCGTGCACCTCAGGCGCGTAGATCAAGCCGCCATGCTCCTTGTGGATGAACATGAGCTTGGTGGGCGCGAAGCCCTCCACGTTGGCCAGGTAGATGTGGATGAACATGAAGATGATGAACACGTACATCCCGAAGTAGTGGATGATGCGCATGGACATGAGCCCGCCCACGAGGTTCGTGGTGGCCGCCATGGGAGCAGCGGCCATGGTGGGGGCCCACAGGCACAGGCCGGTCCAGAACATCGCCACGATCAGGAAGGGGATCATGAGGTAGCTGATCTTCTGCGGCACGCCCAGCTTCGCTCCCAGCGGATGGGTCTTGCGCAGGAACAGGTAGTACTTGATCCACTCGAGGGCCTGGTGGCGGTTGTCCTTCTGGGGCAGCCAGGTCTTGTAGTCCGGCACCTGCTCGCGCGTGCCGCCGGTGGGCGAGGTCTTCACGAAGAAGGCCGCGATCACGCGGAAGACGCAGTTCAGGAACAGGACGAAGCCGAAGAACACGTGCACGCCGCGGGCGATGCCCATGAACAGCGGCCAGAACGGGAAGTGAATGCAGAAGCCCGTGACGATCAGCAGAACCATGGCGATCAGGTTGATCCAGTGGGTCACCACGAAGATCATCGGGTGGGCCTCACGGTAGTGTGCGAGATGTGCCATCCTACTTCACCCCCCAGGGGCTCGTGACGGTCTCGAAGTGCTTGCCGGTGGCCGGCTCGCTCACGTGGACCGCGCAGGCGGTGCAGGGATCGAAGGAGTGCACCGTACGCAGGGCGTTGATGGGCATCTCGATGTCCTCCACCGGCACGCCGATGAGCGCCTGCTCGAGCGGGCCGTGGTCGCCGGCGCCGTTGATGGGAGCCAGGTTCCACGTGGACGGGATGATGATCTGGTAGCCCTCGATCTTGCCGTCCTTGACCTTCTCGGAGTGGTAGAGGGCGCCACGCGGGGCCTCCCAGAAGCCGGTGCCCTCGCCGGTGATGGTCTTGGGCGCGCGGAAGTACTCGGAGTCGCCGGAGGCGAGGGCCTCCATGAGCTCGGCGACCCAGTCCTTCATGAGGCCGGCCACGTAGAGCGTCTCCACCTGGCGGATGGCCGTACGGCCGAGGGTGGACTGAAAGGCAGTCAGGTCGCCGGGCTTGGCGCCCAGGGCCACGAGCAGCTTGTCCACGTTCTCCACGATGAAGGGAACCTTGCGCTGGTAGGCGGCGAAGATGCGGGCCATGGAGCCGGCCTCCATCGGCTTGCCGTCGTAGGTGGGGCACTTCACCCAGGTGTAGCGGTCGTTCACGTCATACTCGGTGAAGTCCGGCTCAGTGACGAAGTAGGGGGACTCGTAGGTCTCGGAGCCCTTGTACCAGGAGCGGCCCATGTACTCGTCGATGAGGCTCTCCTGCACGTCGGACACCTTGAACTGCTCGTCCAGGACGGCCATGGGCAGGTAGCGGTTCTTCATCTGGTCGATGTAGTTGTCGCCGTACGGCCAGCCCGGACCCTCGAAGACGCCCCAGGCGATGTAGCGGCCGCAGCCCTTGCCGAACTCGAGCACGTTCGGGTAGTAGGTGGCGAGCACCATGGTGTCGGGCAGCATGGTCTCGGCGACCCAGTTGTAGATCTCGTCGACCATGGCCTTGAGGTCGTCGAGCTTCTGCTCGGTGGGCACCCACATGGTGCCGCCCGGCACGCTCGTCATGACGTGCGGCATCTTGCCGCCGAGCAGCGCGGACACCTCGGAGGCGCGGGCCTGCATCTTGAGGGCCTCCAGGTAGTGGGCCGTGCAGATGAGGTCAGCCTCGGGGGTCATCTTGTACGCGGCGCCCTCGTCAGCCTCGAACCAGTTGCCGGAGAAGATGGACAGCTGGCCGTTCTTGGCAAAGGCCGCCAGCTTCTGGTGCAGGGCGCCCAGGTCGGAGTGCATGGACGTGCCCGCGGCCTGCGCCAGGTCGATGGCGTCGGCCACGTTGGCGGTGAGCGCGTTCAGCGGGTTCACGTAGTCCAGCGCCGCCAGGTTGTACATCCACAGGATGTTGGAGTGCAGGAACTGCGCGCCCTCCAGCAGGTTGCGGATGATGCGCGCGTTGTTGGAGATGGTGATGCCGTAGGCCTTCTCGCCGGCGATGGACGAGGCGTGGGCGTGGGACACGGGGCACACGCCGCAGATGCGCTCGACGATCTGGGCGGCGTCCTCGGGCGTGCGGCCCTGGACGACCAGCTCCATGCCGCGGAAGCAGCCGCCGGAAACCCAGGCGTCGGAAACCTTGCCGTTCTCGACTTCCATCTCGACGCGCAGGTGGCCCTCGATACGGGTAATCGGGTCAATGACAGAGCGGGTCATTAGGCCTGGCCTCCCTTCTCGCTATCGTCCTCCGGAACCGCGTGGCCGCAGTTCTTCTCGGCGAGCTTGGCCTTCTCCTCGCGGGTCAGGTCATAGGTGCCGATGGAGTTCTCGGGATGCTTCTCGTCCCACTTGCGGATCTTCTCGAAGTCGGCGCCGCCGTCCATGCGGCCGGACACCTTCATGCCGAAGCCGTGAACCACGAGGGCGGCCGCCACCAGGCCCGTGAGGGCGAGCGCGACGGTGCCGGGCTGGAAGGTCCAGTCGCCGATGCGCAGGTCGCGATGGCGCTTGTAGAACGGGGTGTTCACCTCGACCCAGTTCTGGCCGGGGTTGTTCGGGTTGGCCTCGCAGCAGCCGATGCAGGGAGCGCCGGACTGGACGCACCAGCTGCGGCGGTTGTTCCACAGGGTGACGCCGCAGTTGGACTTCGTCTGCGGGCCACGGCAGCCGAGCGGGTAGAGGCAGTAGCCCTTGGCCTCTTCCTCGGAGCCGAACTCGTAGACGAACTCGCCGTTCTCGAAGTGGCCGCGACGCTCGCAGTTGTCGTGGATGGTCTGGCCGAAGATGTCATCGGGCATGGCCATGTCGTTGAGGCGCGCCAGCAGCAGGCTGGGATCCTTCATGACCACGACGTCCACGAGCACCGACATGAGCCACTCGGGGTTGGCCGGGCAGCCGGGGACGTTGACGACGGTCGCCTCGACGCCCGCCTTCTTCAGGTACTCCTGGACGCCCATGGCGTTGGAGGGGTTGGGATGGGCCGCGCACCAGCCGCCGTTGACCGCGCAGGAACCCAGCGCGACCACCGCGTTGGCGCTCTTAGCGGCATCGACCAGGGCCGTGGTGCCCACCTCGCCGGCGACGCGCAGGGCGTTGCCGCCCCAAGCCTCCAGAACCGCACCCTCATACACAAGAATGTAGTTCCCTGCCTCGATGGTCTGGGCCTTGGCCTCCTCCACCGAATGGCCAGCCGCGGCGGACAGCGTCTCCGAGTAGTTCAGGGAGATCAGATCCAGCACGAC
The DNA here is from genome assembly GCA_947649215.1 of uncultured bacterium. Lineage (GTDB taxonomy): Bacteria > Actinomycetota > Coriobacteriia > Coriobacteriales > Eggerthellaceae > Enterorhabdus. Next base: position 4,060 of record CANSQW010000159.1, read on the forward strand.
CGTGGCAACGTCAGGGGTCTCGACCTGGGCGAACGACTCCGTGCAACCGGTGCAGGAAGCGCCCTCGATCCAGATGACCGGATAGAGGTCACCCTTCGTTGCGCCGATGACAGACTCCTCGAGCGCCTGGGCGACGCGCGGTGCGGCGAGCTCGGTGAGCCCAGCAGCGACGGCGACGGCGCCCGCGAGCTTCATGAAGTCGCGGCGGGTCACGCCGCGGGAAGCCAGAATGCTGTCGAATTCTGTAATCGTGGCCTGATTTTCCATGTGTACACCTCCTCAGGTGTCCTCGTCTTCTGA
>CANSQW010000160.1 GCA_947649215.1 uncultured bacterium
GCTCGATTCGACGCGACGGCGCGTCGTCGCTCACGCCGTCTGCGGAGATGCCTTCGTCCTCGAAGAAGCCGATGACCGTGAAAGCGCCTGCTACCAGCTCGTCCGGCGCGTGGTGGGCGAGCGCCACGCAGGCATTGTTCACGAGCCCCGTGGCCTCGTCAGCCAAGTTCAGCGCGGCCAGCCGCCGGAGCACGGCTGCCGCGCGGCGGCCGTCGTCAGATAGCTCCCCATCCAGCAGGTCGTCCACCGACCATCCGTCTGATGCCGGCGTCCTGTCTGCCCTCCCCGGGCCTCCGCCGTCGCTGGGCCGGGCCCCGTCGCCTGCGCGCAAGAGCCTTGCGATGCCGCCGCGCCCGCCGTCGGATGGGGTCCCGTCCCCCGCGTCCTTCCCTGCGGCGCCTTCGTCCGCCCTCCCGTCGGGGGCGCTTGCGATGCGTCCCTCGGCTGCTTGAAGGAGGGGGCGAAGCACCGCAGGGTCGAGGTCTTCCAAGCGCGCGGCCGAAACCGGGCGCCGCTCCCAGGCGAGCTCGTCCTCCTCGCCACGGCCCCGCAGAAAGCGCACGAGGTCGGTGCCGACCAGCAGAGAGGTCTGCCCGTCGCGGCGCTGGAAGAAGCGGCCCTCGTAGCTGACGGGCTGTGCGCTCGGCAGCACCGCCGCCTCGACGCCCATGCGCCCGCCGACCATCACGAGGCTCACCTCGCACGTGATGCCCAGCTCCTCGTAGAGCCGCACGGGCAGCCACTCGAGCGTCTCCAGCGGGGTCTTGCCACGGCGGGTCTCGGGAACCTCCACGAGCAGCGAGCCGCCGCGTCCATTGGCGAACGCGCACGCGGTCTCCAGCCACGCGCCGTAGCGCAGGTCTGCCTGCTCGATTACTTCCTGATCCACCGTCCCGCCTTCCGCTCTTCCCTGGCTGAATTCTAGCAAAGAAGGGACGCCAGGGCCGCCCCGCTCCGCTGCTCCCCGTCCAAGGATCGCGGGAGCGCGGGGCGGTCTGCTAGAATGGGCGCGCTGCCCTGGCTCCGGGAACCTGGCCGCGCAGCCTCAGCATTCGATAAAGAAGGAGGGGGCCATGGAAGACTCCTCGTCGCTCAACGACCTGCTCGTCTCCGTCACGGGCGAGATCGACGGCTTCATGTACACCTATATTCTGGTGTTTCTGCTGGTCGTCGTCGGCATTTGGTTCACCGTGCGCACCAAGTGCGTGCAGATCCGCTACCTCAAGGACATGTTCACCCAGCTGACGGAGAAGAAGCACGTGCCGGGCGAGCGCTCCATCTCGTCGTTCCAGGCGCTCATGGTGTCTACCGCCTCGCGCGTGGGCACGGGCAACATCGCCGGCATCGCCACGGCCATCGCCACAGGCGGTCCGGGCGCGGTGTTCTGGATGTGGATCATGTCCATCGTCGGCGCGGCCTCGGCCTTCATCGAGTCCACGCTGGCGCAGATCTGGAAGGTGCGCGGCGCCGACGGCGAGTTCCGCGGCGGCCCGGCCTACTACATCCAGCAAGGCCTTGGCAAGCGCTGGCTCGGCGTCGTGTTCGCCGTGGCGCTCATCCTGTGCTTCGCCTTCGGCTTCAACGGGCTGCAGGCCTACAACATGACCTCGGCGCTCGAATACTATATTCCCGACTACGCCACCAACGGCACCGCTATCGCCGTGGGTCTCGTGACCATCGTGTTCACGGCGTTCGTCATCTTCGGCGGCGCCAAGCGCATCTCCATCATCACGTCCATCGTGGTGCCCGTGATGGCCATCGCCTACATCGCCCTGGCCGTGTGGACGACGGTTTCCAACCTTGGCGAGATCCCGGCTGTGTTCGGGCTCATCTTCGCCTCGGCCTTCGACTTCCAGTCCATCTTCGGAGGATTCGCGGGGTCGGTGGTCATGCTCGGCATCAAGCGCGGCCTATTCTCCAATGAGGCCGGCATGGGCTCGGCTCCGAACGCCGCGGCCACTGCCAGCGTGTCGCACCCGGTGAAGCAGGGCCTCGTGCAGAGCCTCTCCGTGTACATCGACACGCTCGTCATCTGCACCTGCTCGGCCATGATGGTGCTCATCTTCTACGTGCAGAACCCCGATGCCGCCCAGGCGCTCAACGGCATGCCGCTCGTGCAGATGGCCGTGAACAACTCCGTGGGTGAGGTGGGCATCCACTTCATCACCTTCGCCATCTTCGCCTTCGCGTTCTCCAGCCTCATCGGCAACTACTTCTACGCCGAGACGAACTTCCGCTACATCTTCAAGAACACCAAGTGGGGCATGGTGGTCTTCCGCGTGCTGTGCTTGGCCGCCATTTTCTACGGCTGCGTGAACAGCTTCGATCTGGCGTGGAACCTGGCCGACATCTTCATGGGCTTCATGGCCATCATCAACCTGGTGGCCATCCTGCTGCTGGGGAAGTGGGCGCTCAAGGCGCTCGACGACTACTCGGAGCAGCGCCGCGCCGGCAAGGACCCCGTGTTCATGGCGTCGAGCATCCCCGAGATGCCCGCCACCGAGTGCTGGCACGAGGGTGAGCTGGAGGACTTCGGCGGCGCGCCCATCAAGGAGTACCTGGACGAGGCGCTTGACGCCGATGCGCCCGCGCTCAAGTAGCGCCTGCGCGCGATAGGAGCCCGGGGGCGGCGGCTCTCCTGCGGGCGATCCCGCGCGTCGACGCGCCCGTCAGACGGAATCCCCCGGCTTCGAGGCCGGGGGATTTTTTTTGCGCCGTCTTGCCCCTTGCCCGGCCGAGCGTGCCGCTGCCTGGTTCCTCGCCGCTTTTCGTGGCACTGTGGCCGTCGTTCGTTCCCGCAGGGAGGTGCCTGGTTTCGCGCGGCGCTAGAATAAGTCGTTCGATTCCTGAGAGAGCAGCCAGCCGGTAGGCAAGCCGGCGCCGGCGCGGGGGCCCGGGAGCGAAGAGACCGACACGACGGGAAGGAAGCACACCCATGACCGTGTTCCATCGACTCTCAAGAGGCGCAGACGGCACGATGAACGAGGAGGTCGTCGACGCCGAGGTCTCCCGCGAGTTTCTCGAGCGCATTCCCGGCGGCCTGTTCCGCTACCGTGCCGAAGGCGAGCGCGCGGGCCAGATCGACTACGTCAGCAAGGATCTGCTGACGATGTTCGGCTGCGACACCTACGACGAGTTTGCCGAGCTGACCGGATGCCTCTTCATCGGCGTGGTGCACCCTGACGACCGTGAGCGCGTCGAGCGGGAGATAGACGCGCAGATAGCCGTGGGCGACGTCGACCAGGTGACCTACCGCCTGAACCGCGCCGACGGGAAGACCGTGTGGGTGGACGATCGCGGGCGCTTCGTGCGTGACTCCGACGGCGTGGCCTGGTTCTACGTGACCCTCGTCGACATCACCGAGAAGGTAAGCTACCAGCGCCAGATGGAGCGTGGGAACGAGCGCCTGGAGATTCTCACCGCGCTCAGCAACGACGTCGTGTTCGACGTGGACTGCCCGTCGGGCGCCACCGAGGTGTTCGGCGACTTCGAGGGGCGCTTCGGCCGCAAGCCCCAGATGTCCGACATCGTGCTGCGCCGCCGCTGCCAGGGCGAGTGCTGCCTCGATATCTCCTGCTTCGACATCGAGCCCATGATGCAGCGCGTCACCCAGGGCAGCTTCGTGGAATGCGAGACGTCCATCCTCGACTCCGACGAGCAGCCCATCTGGTTCCGCTATCAGTCGTTCGTCCAGTTCGACGAGGAGGGCAACCCCGTGCGCCATGTGGGGCGCCTGCTCGACACCCACGAGATGGTCCTGCGCGAGAACCAGTTCCGCCGCAAGGCCGAGCACGACAGCCTCACCCAGCTCTACAACCGCGAGGCCGCCACGACGCGCATCGAGGAGTACCTGGCCGACGACGAGGGACCGTGCAGCTTCCTCATCATCGACGTGGACGACTTCAAGCACATCAACGACCGCTTCGGGCACCCCGAGGGAGACCGCGTGCTGCGCGAGATCGGATCGTTCTTGGGGAAGGTCATGCGCAAGGAGGACGTGGTGGCGCGCTTCGGCGGCGACGAGTTCGCCATCTTCGCGAAGGGCCTGGGCCCCGGCCCCGCCATCGAGAACATCCTCGCGCGCATCGCGCAAGGCCCCTCGACCAGCAGCGCGGACGACGAGCCTTGCGGCTGCGTGATGCCCACGCTCTCCATCGGCGCCGTGACGTGCGTCGGCACGGGGCGCACCTTCGAGGAGATCTACCAGGCCGCCGACGAGACGCTCTACGAGGCCAAGCGCGCCGGCAAGTCTCAGGCGAAGCTCCGCGTGCTGGAGTAGTGCTTGCGCTGGCGGCCGCGCCGTCGCTGGGGGAGTCGGCTCCCGCGCGCGCCCGCCGCTGG
>CANSQW010000161.1 GCA_947649215.1 uncultured bacterium
CCAAGCGGGCCGGCGCGCACCTCATCTACGTGCCCGCGCTCAACTACCGCCGCGGCGAGGCCGTTATCGCGGGCCAGCTGAACGCCGCTGCCGAGCAGGCGGGCTATCCCAAGGGCTGCATTCCCATCATGCCCGTGGTCGACCACGAGGCCGTCGGCTCCTCCCGCGAGGCCGCCGTGGCCTACGACGTGTGGAAGTACGCCGCCGAGGGCAAGCCCCTCATGGCCGAGAGCCTCGGCGCGCTCCAGCGGGCCTCTGAGGAGGGCGCCCTCATCAGCGTGGGGCCGCACGTGCCCATCACCAACGCGCTCTCGCTGCGCACGGCCAGCGACTTCGGCGCCGAGCGCGTCTGGCTCTCGCCCGAGCTCACCCTGCGCCAGATCCAGGAGCTTGCCCGCGAGGCGCCGGTGGAGGTCGGCGTGCAGCTCATCGGGGCCGTGGAGCTCATGGTCACCGAGCACTGCCTGCTTATGAGCCAAGGGCCCTGCGACGAGGAGTGCGCCGTCTGCCCGCGCCGCAAGAGCCCCCATTACCTGCGCGACCGCAAGGGCTTCGAGTTCCCCGTCGTCACCGACTGCTTCGGACGCAGCCACCTGTACAACTCCGTGGAGCTGGACGTGGCCCCCTCCCTGCCCGAGCTCATGGCCGCCGGCGTGTCGGCCTTCATGGTGGACGCCACCCTCATGAACGTCGAGGAGACGGCCCATGCCGTGGGCCGCGCCATTCGCGCGCTCCATGTGGCCCAAAACGACGGCAACGCCATCGCCAAGATGCCCGACACCACCTCGGGCCACCTCTTCCGCGGCGTCAGCTAGCCCGTGGCCCGCTCCCTGCGCTAGAATGTCCTGCCAGCAACCGAATCCTATCCCGAGGAGATGAGTCCGATAACCCCCGAAGAACAGCTCCACATCATCAAGTCCGGCGCCGCCCAGATCGTTCCCGAGGCGGCTCTGCTCGAGAAGCTCAAGCGCGGCAAGCCGCTCAACGTCAAGCTGGGCGTCGACCCCACGGCTCCCGACATCCACCTGGGCCACGCGGTGCCCCTGCGCAAGCTGCGTCAGTTCCAGGACCTCGGCCATCAGGTCACCCTCATCATCGGCGACGGCACCGCGCTCATCGGCGACCCGTCGGGGCGCAACTCCACGCGCCCGCAGCTCTCGCGCGAGCAGATCGACGCCAACGCCCAGACCTACGTCGACCAGGCCTTCAAGGTGCTCGATCCCGCCAAGACCACCCTGCGCTACAACTCGGAGTGGATCCTGTCGCTCGACATGGAGGCCCTGCTGAAGCTGCTCAGCAACTTTACCGTGGCCCGCATCCTCGAGCGCGACGACTTCCACAACCGCTACGCCAACTCCCAGCCCATCAGCCTGCACGAGTTCCTCTACCCGGTCATGCAGGCCTACGACTCGGTGGTCATCAAGGCCGACGTGGAGCTCGGCGGCACTGACCAGCTGTTCAACCTGCTGGCCGGCCGCGAGCTCATGGAGAAGATGGGCATGGAGCCCCAGGTCTGCCTCGCTCTGCCGCTTCTGGAGGGCACCGACGGCGTGAAGAAGATGTCGAAGAGCTACGGCAACTACATCGGGCTCACCGACGAGCCTGCCGATATGTTCGGCAAGGTCATGTCCATCCCCGACGAGCTCATGGTCAAGTACCACCGCCTGGCCTCCACCGTGCCGGTCGACGAGATCGACGCCATCGAGGCGGGCCTGGCCGCCGACGAGCTGCACCCCAACAAGGTGAAGCGCGCCCTCGCCCGCAACATCGTGGCCTCCTACTACGACGAGGCCGCGGCCCAGGCGGCCGAGGAGCAGTTCGACCTCGTGTTCAAGAAGCACGAGGCCCCGGCCGACATCCCCGCGTTCGCCGCCGACCTCACCCCCAACGATGAGGGCCTCGTCTACGTGGCGAAGCTGCTCCATGATGCGGGCCTGGCCCCAAGCGTCGGCGAGGCGCGCCGCCTCATCGACGGCGGCGGCGTGAAGGTCAACGGCGAGCCCCTCGCTCCCAAGGCCTACAACGTCGATCCGGCCCTTCTCGCCGGAGCCACCATCCAGGTGGGCAAGCGAAAGTTCGTCAGGCTCGTATAGCAGGGAGAACCAGGGGGCGCGAAGGCGCCCCCTCTCATTAGGCGGCTCCCTTCCTCCCTGCGCGCCGCATGAGAATTTTCCAAATTTCTTTGCTATCCTTGCAAGGATCACGGGCCCTCGTTCGTATTAGAGACGAGAGAGATCACGAAGAGGAGTCCTGGAGGAGGAATCAATCTCATGAAGAAGTCAATGATCGCGCTCATCGCCGCCGTGGCCCTTACCGTTCTGGCGGTTCCCGCCGTGGCGTTCGCCGCCTGGGGGCCGGGTGGCGGCTCTGCCGCAGGCAGCGTCTCCGTCTCGCCCACCGCGCCGGCTACGGCCGCCTTGGCCGCCTGCCCCAACTTCGTCGACAAGGACGCCGACGGCATCTGCGACAACTACGCCCACGGCTGCGCCGGCTCGTGCGCCGGCTACGTCGATGCCGACGGCGACGGCGTCTGCGACAATTACGTCGCGCGCTCCCCGCGTCAGGGCGCCGCTGCCGCGAATGGGGGCGCCCACGGCTGCCTCGCCGCCTGCCCGGGCTACGTCGACGCGGATGGCGACGGCGTGTGCGATAACTACGCTCCCGGCCAGGGCGCCGGCCGCGGTGCCGCCGCCTGCCCCGGCTACATCGACGCCGACGCTGACGGCGCGTGCGATAACTACGGCAGCGGCTGCGCTCCCGCGCGCGGCAGGGCCCACCACGGCGGCCAGGGTTACGGCCACGGCTGCCGTCGCTAGGTCGCTTCCCGCGCCCCGTGCGTCCGAGTGACGACATAGAGCTTGCCATGACGCGCCACGGTGATACCGTCTGGCGCGTCTGCATTCTGTCCCTGCGCCATGATGCCGATGCGCAGGACGCCTTCCAGGACACGTTCATGAAGTACGCCCTGGCCGACGCCCAGGCCTTCGAGGGCGAGGAGCATCGCAAGGCCTGGCTCATCCGCGTGGCGACCAACGCCTGCCGTGACATGCTGCGCCGCGCTGCGCGCCGCACGTCGGTTGCCCTCGACGAGCCCCTCGACGACCTCGTCGTCTCCGCTGATCCCGAGTCCCAGCCCGGATCAGCCGTCCATGAGGTGATCGACGCCCTGCGCGCACTTGACGACCCGCCGCGCACGCCCCTCTACCTCGCCGTCTACGAGGGTTATACGGCACCCGAGATAGCCGCGCTGGTCGAGGCGCCCGTCAACACGGTCTACTCGTGGATAGCCCGCGGAAAGCGGCAGCTGAAGGAGGTGCTCGCATGACCGATCTCGACGCCCGCGTCCGCCGCGCACTCGACGCCCAACATGCGCCCGAGTCGCTGCGCCGGCGCACCCTCGCCGCCATCGAGGAGGCGCGCGCCTGCCAGGACGGGACGCCCGCCTCCGCTTCGGAAAGCGTCCCGCTCACACCCGCCGTACGCGCCGCCGCCCGGCGCCGTCGTCCTGCCCGCGCGCTCGCGGCCCTCGCGGCGTGCCTCGTCCTGGCCCTCGCGGGCTTCGGCCTTCACTCCGTCTACCGCGAGCCGGTTGCCTTCGTCGGCATCGACGTGAACCCCTCCATCGAGCTGGGGATCAACCGCTTCGACCGGGTGGTGGAGGCACGCCCCCTCAACGACGACGGTCGCGCTCTGCTCGACGACGTGACGCTTGCCGGCCTCAGCTACCAAGAGGCCATCGACGCCCTTACCACGAGCGCCGCCTTCGCGCCCTACGCCGACGCGGGCTCCCTCGTGGAGGTGAGCGTCGCCTCCGCTGACACCGCCCTGGCCGACCGCCTTGCCGCCCAGACAGACGCCGCCCTCGAGGCCCTTCCCTGCGATCATGCCTGCGGAAGCGTCGGCACGGAGGTGCGCGACCAGGCCAGCGCCGCCGGCATGGGCATGGCGCGCTACCAGGCCGCCCAGGAGCTTGTGGCGCTCGATCCCTCGCTCACGCTCGACGAGTGCGCGGCCATGAGCATGCGCGAGCTGCGCGATCGCATCAGCGCCTGCGCGGGCCATGGCGAGAGCTCGTCGGACGATGCCCCTGCCGGCGCCGGGCGTGGCCCCCACGCGGGCAGCGGGGCAGGGGAGGGGCGCGGCGCCCAAGGCCAGGGCCAGGGCGAAGGGGCTGGCGGCTCCCACGGCCACGGTCGCCACGGAGCCTAGCCGTTCCTTATATAAGTAAGGCGTTCCCGGCGTCGCCTGCGGCTCTTATGCAGGAATTATGGAGGTCGATATCAACCCTTGCGCTTTCCCGCCAGAGCAGTAATATATGCAAGCTGTCTTTTTCAGGAGA
>CANSQW010000162.1 GCA_947649215.1 uncultured bacterium
TCTACACTAGATCGCTCGTCGGCAGCGTCAGATGTGTATAAGAGACAGTCCTAGATTTCACCTTTCGCTCGCATTCTTCACAGTGATTTGGCGCAGCTGAAAGCTGCCCTTCACAGAGCGGCCCGATCATGGTTCCCAGAGTTAGCTGATCGACTGGGACGGAGCTGCCATGGAAGTGGGTCGTGAGGGATGGGGCCGGCAGGCTGCTGTCGCAGGCGTCAGCGCGGAACGCCGCCGCCTCCGCGATCTTGCGGGTTCGGGGGGCGCGCGAGTGCTCGTCCTGGGGTTGGCCGCTGCGGTGGCTGCCGTTGCGCTGGTCGGCTGTGCGGGGACGGCGGCTGCTCGCGTGGCCGGCGAGGAAGGGGCGCTTCCCATCCACGTCTATGCGCGCGAGGACGGCTCGGGGACGCGCGGCGCCTTCGTGGATCAGCTCGGCATCCGGCAGGAGGACGCCGACGGCCAGCGCGTTGACCGCACGGTCCTCGACGCGGCCGTCACCAACTCGACCTTCGTCATGCTCTCTTCGGTGGCCGGCGACCCGGGTGCCATCGGCTATGCGTCCCTGGGGTCGCTGCTTCCCGACTCCGCGGTGCGCATCGTGCCGGTCGACGGCGTTGCGCCCACGGCGGATGCGGTGAGGGACGGCTCCTATCCGGTGACGCGCTCGCTCACCTTGGTGACGGGCGGCAACGTGAGCCCCGAGGCCGCCGGATTCCTCGCTTTCGTTCAGAGCGATCAGGGTAGGCGCGTGGTGGAGGATGCCGGCTACGTGGCGGTGCCCGGAGGCCAGGTGCCTGGCGAGCCGGGGATCGTCGGCTCGTCGGATGCGGCGGGGAAGGTGGTGGTGGCGGGCTCGTCGTCCGTGGCGCCGGTGATGGAGCAGCTGGCCGGCGCCTACGAGGCGCTCAATCCGGGGGCGAAGGTGGAGGTGCAGCAGTCGGACTCTACCACGGGTGTGGCCATGGCTCTTGCGGGAACCTGCGACATTGGGATGTCCTCTCGGGATCTTGCGGCGTCTGAGGAGGCTGCCGGCGCGGTGGCCCTGCCCCTTGCGCGGGACGGCATAGCCGTCATCGTGTCGCCCTCCTGCCCCGTCGACGGTCTGAGCAGCGCCCAAGTGCGCGCTATCTACCTGGGCGTTGTGACGGACTGGGCCGATGTCTAGGGCGGTTGGCGTGCGCGCGCTGGCCTTGAGGGAGGGCGCTGCCCGGGCCCTGCTGGCCGCCGCCGCTGCCGTTTCCATCGTGGCGGTGGCTCTCGTGTGCCTGTTCCTTCTGGTCAACAGCGTGCCGGCGTTGGCGCACATTGGATTGGCGGAGTTCTTGCTGGGATCGGAGTGGAGGCCCGCCAACGGACTCTACGGCATCTTCCCGATGATAGTCGGCACCGTTTACGTGACGGCGGGGGCGCTTGCGGTGGGCGTGCCGGCCGGGCTGCTCTGCGCGGTGTTTCTCTCGTGCTTCGCCAGCCGGCGGGCAGCGCGCCTGATCATGCCGGGAGTGGAGCTGCTCGCCGGCATTCCGAGCGTGGTCTACGGGTTCTTCGGCCTGGTGGTCATCGTGCCGCTTGTCCGCACCCACCTGGGCGGGCAGGGCCTCTCGGTGCTGGCTGCGGCGGTGCTGCTGGGCATCATGATCCTGCCGACGGTCATCACCGTGGCTCGCACTGCCCTGGACGCGGTGCCCTCTCGCTACTACGAGGGCGCGCTGGCCCTCGGGGCGGACCATGAGCGGTCGGTGTTTGCCGTGGTGGTGCCCGCTGCGGCCTCGGGCCTGCTGACCGCCGTGGTGCTGGGTCTGGGTCGCGCGATGGGAGAGACCATGGCGGTGATCATGGTGGCGGGCAACCAGCCGGTGGTGCCGGAGTCGCTGCTTGGCGGCGTGCGCACCCTTACCGCTAACATCGCGCTGGAGATGGGCTATGCCGCCGACCTCCACCGTGAGGCGCTCGTGGCCACGGGGGCGGTGCTGTTCGTCCTCATCTTGCTGGTGACGGCCCTGATAGGCGCCTTGCGCAAGGGGAGGGCCGCTTGATGGGCTCCCGGTCTCGCTCAGCTGCCTCGCATTCGTCGGTCGCGCCCCTCCGCCGTCGCGCCTCGAGCCTGCTGTTGCGGGGGCTCGCCTACGCGGGGGCTGCCGTGACGGTGCTGACGCTGGGGTCTCTCGTCGTCTTTGTGCTGGTCAACGGCGTGCCCCACCTTACGCCGAGCCTCTTTTCGGGGGAATACACCGCGCAGAACGTCTCGCTGGTGCCAGCGCTCGCCGGCTCGCTCCTCATGGCCGGCGCCGCGTTGCTGCTGGCAGTGCCCGTGGGAGTGGGCGCGGCGGTTTATCTGGTGGAATACGCGCGACGCGGCTCGCGCTTCGTCGCCTTCGTGCGCGTGACGGCCGAGACGCTTCAGGGCATTCCCTCTATCATCTACGGCCTGTTCGGGATGCTGCTGTTCGTATCGGCCTTGGGCTGGGGCCTCTCGCTGGCCTCGGGCGCGTGCACCCTGGCGCTCATGGTGCTGCCCGTCATCATGCGCACGGCCGAGGAAGCGCTGCTGGCCGTTCCCGACGCCTATCGGCAGGGCGGATTCGGATTGGGCGCCGGGCGGTTGCGCACGGTGGCGCGCTGCGTTCTGCCCTCGGCGGCGCCCGGCATTCTGGCCGGGGTGGTGCTGGCCCTCGGCCGCTGCCTGGGCGAGGTGGCCGCGCTCCTGTTCACCGCAGGCACGGTGGCGCAGATTCCCGACTTCGGCGGCTCGGGCGCGCTTGGCCTGCTCGACTCGTGCCGCACCCTGGCCGTGCACCTGTACGTGCTTGTGGGAGAGGGCCTCCATCTGGACGAGGCCTATGCCACCGCCGTGGTTCTGCTGGCGCTAGTGGCGGGCCTCAACGCCCTTGCCTCCGCAGCCGCCAAGAAGATGAGGAAAGGAAGCGCCCTATGATGACCCTCCTTCGCGAACGCGTCGCCTGCTCCCTCGCGGAGCGCCTTGACCAGGCGCCGCATCCCGTCGCCCGCTCTGCTGATGCCGGCTGTCCTGGGTCTCGCGGGGCAGCTCGCGCGAAGATGGCCGTGGACGGCCTCGACCTGTGGTACGGCGACTATCACGCCCTGCGCGACGTGAGCCTCGAATTCCCCGAGCATCAGGTGACGGCCCTCATCGGCCCGTCGGGCTGCGGCAAGTCCACGCTGCTCAAGAGCCTCAACCGCATGAACGATCTGGTGGAGGGCTGTCGCCTGGAGGGGACGGTCTCGCTCGACGGCCACGATGCCTATCGATCCGTCAGCGTTGCCGACCTGCGGCGCCGGGTGGGCATGGTGTTTCAGCAGCCTAATCCGTTCCCCATGAGCATCTACGACAACGTGGCCTTCGGCCCGCGCACCCACGGCGTGCGTCGTCGCGACGAGCTTGACGAGGTGGTCGAGCGCTCTCTGCGTGCCGCAGCCATCTGGGACGAGCTGAAGGATCGCCTGAAGAAGAACGCGCTGGGCCTCTCCGGCGGTCAGCAGCAGCGGCTCTGCATCGCCCGCGCGCTGGCCGTGCGCCCCGAGGTGCTGCTGATGGATGAGTCGACGAGCGCTCTCGACCCGCTCTCGACCGCCAAGATCGAGGAGCTGGTGGGCGAGCTGCGTCGCGACTACACGGTGATCATGGTGACCCACAACATGCTCCAGGCCCTGCGCGTCTCCGACCGGACGGCGTTCTTCCTCGGAGGCGAGGTGGTGGAGGCGGGGCCGACGGATGGGCTCTTCACCAGCCCGGTCGACCCGCGCACTGCCGACTACGTGGCTGGTCGCTTCGGCTGATTCTTTACCCAACTTTCACGGGGCGGGAACCTGTTGGGAAGCATCGTGGCCTACAATGGAAAAAGCTGCCTGCAACCAGGGCTTTCCGGAGGCCTTCCATGATCTACTACGTCGAAGACGATCCCAACATCCGCGAGCTGACCAGCTACGCGCTGCGCCAAGCGGGCTTCGAGGCCGCGTGCTTTCCCGATGCTGAGGGCTTCTTCTCCGCCTGCGATGCGCGCCTGCCCGACCTCGTGCTGCTCGACATCATGCTGCCGGGCATCGACGGGCTGGAGATCCTGCGCCGCCTGCGTGCCGACGAGGCCACCGAGCACCTGCCCGTGATGATGCTCACGGCCAAGGGCGCGGAATACGACAAGGTGAGCGGCTTGGACGCCGGCGCCGATGACTACCTGGCCAAGCCCTTCGGGATGATGGAGCTCATCTCCCGCGTGAACGCCCTGATGCGCCGTGCGGCCGCCCCGCCCGTCGGGGGCGCGGCGCCCGTCGTGGCGCCCGCCGACGAGCTGCGCGCCGGCCTCATCGAGCTGTCGCC
>CANSQW010000163.1 GCA_947649215.1 uncultured bacterium
GTCGGTCGTCGCGCGCACGGCGAGCGGCATGATCCCCGCATCCGCCGGCACGGCGACAAGCGCGCGAGCCAGGCGGGCCGCCGGTGCCTCAGCCGCCTCGGCCTCCTTGATGGCCGTGATGTTGCGCCAGGTCAGGCGAATCTGGATCTCCGGCTTGATGGCCGGGTCGGGTAGCACGTTCACCGTCAGGATGTACTTGATGCCGGTGTAGAGCGCGTTGGGCTTCTGCTCCACGGTGATGACCGAGGTGCCGCAGCTGTTGACCTCCACCTTGAGCTTGCCGTTCTCGTCGAGGGCCGGCGTGCCGTCCTCGTTCCACATGAGGTCGGCCACCGCCGCGTTGGACACGGCATAGGTGGGCTTCACCGACGAGCTCGACTCGAGCGCCAGGGCGAAGAAGTCCTGGAGGTCGGGGTTGGTCTTGTCGTGGAAGGCGGCGTAGCTGGCCGTGATGGTCTTGCGGATGACCTTCGTCTTGTCCGCCGGGTCGTCAGGGTCGACGCCGGGACCCGGGGGCGTGGGCTTGGTGTCCTCGATGGAGACGGAGCCGTCGGGCTTCACGTCGCCCTGAGGCGGCACCGGCACGATGAACGCGTCGTCCTCGCCGGCGTTGTCGGGGTTTTTGTCAACGCCCTCGATGTAGTTCTTGTCGGCCAGGTACTCGAGGTTCACCTTGTGCTCCTCGCCGTTGCCGGCCGACTCCAGCAGGTCGAGCAGCCCGTCGCGGTTGGACGGGTCGAGGTAGTAGGTGACCACGGTGGCATGGCGCGTCTCGGAGCCGCCGGAGGCGGACTTCACCGTGATGTCCTTCTCCTCGATGGTGGAGTGCGGGGACTCGGCGAAGGCCTCAGCGGTGAGCTCGATGGGGTCGCCGACCTTCTTGCCGTCGATGCGCACCTGGAAGCTGCCCGTGGGCGCCTTGCAGGTGAGCGCGGTGGTGTTGGCCGAGCGGATGTTGAAGGTGAGCTTCAGGCGGTTGCCCGCCACCCCGCCAGCCGTCTGGTCCTTGACGATGGGCTGCCAGGTCCCCGAGTCTACATCGAGGTGGCCCCACTCCACGCCCTCGATCTCCAGCACGGCAGGGACGGGGTTGATGATGGCCGTGCCCTTGGCCTGATGGCCCCAGTAGCTGTCCTTATAGTTGTCCAGCTTGGCGTACTCGTAGGAGATCATGGTAACGGAGAAGCGACCCGTGTCGGCAGGTAGCGCCTCAGCGCCCTCGGCGGACTCGAGCCCGTCGGGCACCCACTCCCCTGCCTCGTTCTGCTTGAGCATCTGGTACTTGAACTTGACATCGTCGCCGTTGTCCAGCGTCTCCGTGATGATGTTGTCACCCTGCTTACGCTCGACGATGATGGGATTTTTCGCGCTCACCTCGAGCGGATCGAAGGGCAGGCCGTCGTAGTCCTTCGTCAGGTACTTCTGGTAGTCAGCGGGGAAGTCGAACTCGATCCAGCGCTTGGCCGTCTGGTTGGGATTATTCGCATCCGGCTTGGTGATGAAGAGGGGGTCGATGGGCACGGACTTGCCATCCTTGAGCACCGACATCTCGATGCGGACCTCCTGCGGCGCATCGGGGTCAGCCGCCCACTCGGGCAGCCACAGGTACAGCTTGCCATCCACGAACTGGGCGGGCGCGCCATAGTTCTGCTTCTTGCCGCCGATGTACAGGTTGAACTCAGTGATCTTCTCGTCAGTCATCTTCTCATCGGAGTCCTTGAGGTTCACCGTGAGCATGAAGACCTTGTCGGTATCGGGCAGACCGGCGCCTCCGTGCGCGGCCTTGTACTCCTCAACGTCATCCCAGCTCGCGATGCCTTGGGTGTTGAACGCCGTGTCGCCGATGCCCTGGAACATCGGGGTGCCATTGCTCCGGTTTGTCACTTGAACAGAGCCGCCGGTGACGATGGTGTAGCCCAGGCGCGCGCCGATGGAATAGAGCCAGGGATCAGAAATGCTCGGATTTGCAGTCGTTAGAAGCGTTCCACCAGTAATGCGAACAATATGATTCTTGTTGGAAGCCGGCCCATGAGCGCAGCTTTGGCCGAAGGCGTTGCCGTGGCCGCCGCTACGGGCGTCAACATAACCTCCGTTAAGCGTGATGTCGCCGGCAACGGTGTGATAATTCAACTCATTGGCAGCTTGAATGTTTCCTGTATTAAATTCCGGGGTAACCGTAGCCAGGAAGCTATAGCCGTAAGCCTCTGCCTCACTATTGGGGATATTGATAGCATCAGGTTTAGCCACGCCGGAATTCATAAGAGGCTGGGAATTCCTCCACCCGAGACCAGCGCCAATGCCCGATCCGCAATAACCTGCCTGAGCAACGATCTTGCCACCGTTGATGGTGATGACGGTACCCGAACCGCCGCCGCCACCGCCGATGCCCGCCCCACAGTAGCCATCCGAGCCCGCGGTGATGTATATGCCCTGTGAGTAGATATCGCCGCCATTGATGATGATGGTACCGGCATTCTCCTTAGGACCAGAGCCGATACCGGCGGAATGACCGCCTCCATGAGCCGTAAGTCTACCTCGAACCGCTTCCGCAGGCTCCAGATCGCACAGGGGATCCCCAGCTGAAAGCGCTTTGCCATTAAGCAGTGTCACATTAGACGCAACTACGCCATTTGCAGGAGTAACGATATCTTCAAGGTTGAACTTCGACCCGCCGGCCTTAATGTTGGTGATGGAATCATCTATGACGAGAACCGATCCCCAGCCACAGCGTATGGCCGGAGAGCCGTTCGATTTCGTAGTGCAGACTAGGGAGTTCGTCGAATTGTCCGCCAGGGTAAGGTGAAGCATCGTCTTCTTGCGAATCTCGCCCGCATGCTTCGCCTTACGCTTTTCGCTTTCAGCCTTCCCATCGTTTTCTGCGATGTCATAGACATTCGTGACCAGATTGATGGGAGCGACGCTCGTAGTAGAAATATTCACCCCTGCCAGGGTGAGGTCGGCCTTTACGCCGGCGTTGACCTCGATGTTGTGGGCCGTCTGCTTCGCCGTGCTCACGGTGAGCGGCTCGGAGGTGAGGATGTGGAGGGTGGTCCCCTCGAAGAAGTAGTCGCCGTCGCCTGCCGTCTGGCTTGTCGCGGCCTTGCCGCCTACGACGGTGAAGTCGCCAGCCGTCTGAGGCTCGCCGACGCGGGACGCATCGGCGGCGAGGGCGCGGGGCGCGAGATCTCCCAGCGCAGCCGTAACGTCGGCAGGAGTAGCCGGCTCGTCGACCGTCCCCGCGGCTACGTCAGTGACGGCAAGGGGGGGGGTAGGCGGTTTTTCCTCGTCGGCGAACGCGGTGAGGGCCGCGGTCGGGATCATCAGACCGCAGGCCAACGTGGCCGCGAGCGCGCAACGCAGGAAGGAGTGCGTTTTCCTCATGCTTCTCTCCTGGCTCTCTCTGTCTCGGGGCGCCCCGGCGATTGCCGCGCCGTTGCGCTCCCGTTACCAAGCTGTAAGGAACATCTCATTATAGCTCGCACCTACCAGAAAGAGAACGAAAAAAGGGCGAGCCGCCGCCCGCCCCTCCCCTGCCGCTCCGCAGCTTAGGCCATGAACTGCTCAAGGCCCACGACGAGTCCCTCGCGCTCCCCCACGCTGCGGATGCCCAGCAGCACGCCGGGCATGTAGGAGGTGCGGTCCCACGAGTCATGGCGCAGGGTGAGCGTCTGGCCGAGCGATCCGAAGATCACCTCCTGCGAGGCCACGTACCCCATGGAGCGCACCGCATGCACCGGCACCCCGTCCACGAGCGCGCCGCGGGCGCCCTCGGCGCCGGGCATCTCGGTCTCGCGACCCGGCGCCTCGCTCACGCGCGGCGCGCGCGCCTCAGCGATCATCTGGGCCGTGCGCACCGCCGTGCCCGAGGGGGCGTCCTTCTTGTTGCAGTGGTGGAACTCGATGACCTCAGCCTCGGGGAAGTAGGGCGCGGCGGCCTTGGCGAACTCCATCATCAGCACGGCGCCGGTGGTGAAGTTGGGCGCGTAGAACAAGCACGCGCCCGGCGCCGCCTGGGCGGCCAGTCCTTCCAGCACCTCGTTCGAGAGTCCCGTGGTACCCACCACGCAGTCCACGCCCGCCGGCAGCGCGGCAGCCAGGTTGGCAGCCACCACGTCAGGCTGGGTGAAGTCCACCAGCACGTCGAAGCCCCCGGCCGCCACGGCCTCGGCCACGCTCGCGTACACCGGGAAGCCCGCATCGGCGCCGTGCGGGTCGATGCCGCAGGCCACCTCCATGTCATCGGCGGCGCCCACGGCCTCCACCACCGCGCTTCCCATCCGTCCCGCGCATCCCGCCACGGCTACCTTGATCATCACGTCCTCCTTACGT
>CANSQW010000164.1 GCA_947649215.1 uncultured bacterium
GCCGAGGCGCGCTTCGACCTGACGGGCGACGGCGCGGTCTCGCTGGCCGACGTCCAGGCGTTCGCCGCCACCCTGGGCCATGCTCGCGAGGGCGCGGGCGCCCAGGCGGCCGTGCGCCTGACCAAGGACGGCTCCCAGATGAGCCCGGCCCTTGGCGCTGGCACCGTGGTCACGGGCGACGTGCCCTTCGAGAGCCTCTTCGCGCCCGACGGCGCCGTGGTGGCGCTTGCCTCGGCTGGCGGCCAGCCCGTGTCCGTCGACGCGCCGGTGGAGTTCTCCGTCGAGCCCCGGGGCACCGAGCTCGCGGGCCTCACCCTGCAGGCTCCCATCGACGCCGCCGGCGCGCCTCGCGCGGGCCTGGTGGTCGTCGAGCTCGCGGACGGCTCCGTCGAGGAGATTCCCTTCGCGGACGAGGGCATTCACGCCCTGCGCTCGAGTGGCCTGCCCGCCACCGGATCGGTGGAGGCCGAAAACGGCCTGGTGGTCATCGACTTCGGCGCGCGCGTGGCCGTCAAGCGCATCACCATCCGCGTCACCGCGGTGGCCAACGGTGGCACGCTGGCCGAGATAGCCACCGTCGAGTTCCTCAACGGCATGGAGGACCGCATCGCGCCACCCGACCTCAGCATCCCCGCCAACCTGGCTGCTGACGTGGCCGACAAGCGCTTCACGCTGGCGTGGGATCCGCAGGTGAACGTGACCGGCTACGAGGTGGAGGTGTCGCAGGGCGGCGTCACGGACGTCCGCGCCGCGGTGCTGCCCACCGCCGAGGTGAGCTCGCTCGGCGGCGAGAAGCTGGCGAACGAGACCGACTACCAGGTGCGCGTGCGCTCCGTCAACGGCGACTGGCGCAGCCCCTGGGGCGACGCGCTCACCGTGACGCCGCACGCCACGAAGGCCCCGGCCGCGCCTGATGGCGTGACGGTCGAGGGCGGCTACGGCGAGATAGCGGTGCGCTGGCGTGCCGCGGAGGACGCTGCGCGCTACACCCTCTACTACAAGGCCGCCGACGAGGCCGAGTTCCACGCCGTCGAGGGCCTGACCGACACCAGCTACACCGTGGGTGACCTGCGCCATCGCACGCGCTACCTCGTGTACCTGACGGCCAGCAACGACTGCGGCACGTCCGCCCCGTCCAACCAGTACAGCGGCGAGACCATCGACCGCACGGCCAAGGTGCCCTGGTACAACCTCATCAACCGCACGGTTCAGAGCGCCTCGCTCGACTCGCACATCGTGGCCGTGACCGCCGCGCCGCACGACCCCGGCAAGGTGCCGGACTTCGAGCCGCGCCACCTGGTGGACGGGGACTACGATACCTACTTCTACTCCGCTCGCCACAACGACGGCTGGGGTGATGTGACGGTCACCTTCGACGACGTCTACGAGATGAGCAGCTTCGCGCTCACCACCTACCTGGGCAACGGCTACTGCTCGATGCACGAGATCCGCGTGACGGTGGACGACGGCGCCGGCAACCGCGCCACGTACCACTCGGGCTCGGGCCTGTCGTGGTCGGCCATCGCCAACACCCCCAACTCCGTCATGGTGAGCTTCCCCGCGGCGAAGGTGAAGACCATCTCCATCACCTACTGTCGCGCCTACTGGGCTCCGGTCACCATTTCCGAGCTGGCGTTCTACCAGCATGACACCTTCGCGGAGGAGGTGGCCGCGCTCTGGGCGGACGACCTGCACACGGTGCTGGCCGACGGCGTGACGCCCGAGGCCATCGAGGACATCCGCGCGCGCCTGAACACGCCCGACCCGGCGTGCGGCGAGCTGCATCCGCGCCACGAGTTGCTCACGGCCGAGCTGGACAACGCCCTGGCCGTGCTCAACGCCCAGGGCCTGCGCGCGCCCGTGGCGATTGACCCGCAGGTGCGCAGCTCGGTCAACGCCAACGTGGGCGGCCTCAACGCGTGGCAGCCCCTCGGCGTGTCGGCGAAGGCCGGCGAGGAGGTGGCGGTCTACGTGGGCGGCGCCAACGCCGCGGCCGGCTCGTCCACGCCGCTGCGCCTGATGGCCACCCAGTACCACGCCGAGTCCAGCTCGTGGAGCACGACGGCGGTGGGCACGCTCAAGACGGGCATGAACACCGTGGTCATCCCCAAGCTGACCTCGCTTGACGTGGAGAAGGGCGGCGCGCTGTACGTGGAGTACGCCGGCACCGGCGCGAGCCGCTCCTACGCGGTGCGCGTGGTGGGCGGCGCCGACATCCCCGTGCTCGACCTGCACGGCGTCACCGACGAGGCCGAGCGCCTGGCGCGCTGCGAGGCCTACGTCCGCTCGCTCGACGCGGCCGTCGCCCGCTTGGAGCAGACCCATGCCGACGCCGGGCACGACCACGCCTACGATCCGCAGAACTGCGTGGCCAACGCCACGGACGTCGTGTGCGACACCATCATGTTCTCCGTCCCCGCCAGCCAGGTGCTGGCCGGCCTGGGGTCGGGCACGGTGGCCGAGCGCGCCGCCAAGGTGAATCACGCGCTGGCCGAGGCTGACGAGATGATGCACCTGTTCTACCAGCACAAGGGCCTGGGGAACCTGACCGCCGAGGAGCAGAAGGTCTACGGCACGCGCAACGGCCTGCCCACGGCGCGCCAGAATATCCGCTACATGCGCATGTTCGCCGGTGCGTTCATGTACGCCGGCGGCCTGCACATCGGCGTGGAGTGGGGCTCCACCGTCGAGTTCTGCTCCACCCCGGGCGTCTCCTTCGACGAGAAGGGCCGCTACCAGTCCGGCTACTACTACGGCTGGGGCGTCTCCCATGAGGTGGGCCACGAGATCAACCAGGGCGCCTACGCCATTGCCGAGGTGACGAACAACTACTACGCGCAGCTGGAGAAGGCGCAGGATACCGATGACTCCACCCGCTTCACGTACCCGGCCGTCTACGAGCGCGTGACCTCCGGCATCAAGGGGATGCCGGGCGGCGCCACGGGCATCGCCGTGTACTGGCAGCTGCACCTGGCCTACGACAAGGGCTACAACTTCAAGACCTACGACACCTACACCGAGCAGTTCAACAACCTCTTCTTCGCCCGCGTGGACGCCTATGCCCGCAACCAGGCCATCGCGCCCCAGGCGAAGGAGGGCGGCGTGGCGCTCACCCTGGCTGGCGCCGACAAGGACAACGCGCTCATGCGCCTGTCCTGCGCCGCCGCCGAGCGCAACCTGCTCGCCTACTTCGAGGCGTGGGGCCTCGAGCCCAACGCGGGCACGCGCGCCTATGCCGAGCAGTTCCCGGCGGAGGAGCGCCCCATCCAGTACATCTGCGACAGCGCCCGCGCCTACCAGCTGGAGGGCGGCCGCTCCACGGCGGCGAGCACCACCGTCTCCGCGTCGCTCACGCGCGAGGAGAACTCGCCGTCTGTGGTCATCAGCCTGTCGTCTTCGGGCGGCGGGGACGGCCTGCTGGGCTACGAGATCAAGCGCAACGGCGTGCCGGTGGCCTTCGTCACGGCCGATCAGGACCGCTACGTGGACACCATCGCCACGGTGAACAACCGCGTCTTCACCTACGAGGTGTGCGGCGTGGACAAGCACCTTAAGCGCACGCGCTCGGTGACCCTCGACCCGGTGAAGGTGTCGCACGACGGCTCGCTCGACAAGACGGGCTGGACGGCCACGTCCACGCTCTACGCGGCCGACGACGCCACCGAGCCCGATCCCGACGGGACGAGCTGCGGCGTGCCGGAGCCGGCTGCCGCGATGCGCGCCATCGACGGCGATGCGGCCACCGTGTTCGACGGCGCCCTGCCCGAGGGCAGCTCTGCGGAGGCCTCGGTGACGGTGAGCTTCGGCGAGGAGCTGGCGGTCTGCGCGCTCAAGTACCGCGCTGGCGCCGAGCATGCCGTCAAGGACTACCGCGTGGAGGTGAGCGCCGACGGCACGCGCTGGACCGTCGTCAAGGAGGGCTCCTTCGAGCTGGACGCCGACGGCCGCGCCACCGTGTGGTTCAACCAGGAGGGCGACGGCTGGCTCTACACCTACGATGCCGCCTACCTGCGGCTTGTGGCCGTGGGGCAGCGCGAGGCCTCCGTGGCCGAGCTCGACGTGCTCGGCCCGACGGGCGATGACGTGGAGCTGCTGGCCAACGGAGTCGGCCGCCTGCGCAGCGACCTGCGCATCGAGGGCGGCGAGGTGGTGCCGGCGGGCTCGCTGGTCATCACCGGCTCCTACAAGGGCAACCCGGCCTACAACGTCGTCAAGCTCTACGACCAGGACGGCCGGCTCATCCCCGGCACGCAGGTGATCTTCGCCGACGTGCCCGAGCAGGGCGACCTGGGCGAGACGGCCGAGGGCCGCTGGCTGTACTACCTGACC
>CANSQW010000165.1 GCA_947649215.1 uncultured bacterium
CCCCTCGTCGCACTCGTCGCGTTCTCCATGTTAGCTCCCTTCTTCGCAGCTGGGAGCGGATGATACGCAACCGCCGGCCGGCCCGCGCGGCGGCGCGCCATCGGGCGACGATCCGTTACGCGCCCGCAGGCGCCGCGACGCCGGGCCGCCTCGCTAGCCCATCCGCAGGTCAACCAGGTCGATGAGCTGCTGCTGGGAGTTCACCTCGAGCTTGCGGTAGATGTGCAGAATGTGCGTGCGCACGGTGTTCTCGCTGATGAAGAGCTTGCTCTGGATGTACTCGGCGTTGCGTCCGCGCGCCAGGCAATCGAATACCTCTCGCTCGCGCGGGGTGAGCCCGCAGCGGTCGGCCAGCGCCTCGCAGCGGTCGCGGAAGGGCGCGGCGTTCTTGGGCGGGTCGACCACGAGCTCCTTCCCGCCGTCCATGACCAGCTCGAGCAGGCTGCCGGCGCCCCGATCGCCCTCGCCGGCATAGGCCGCGAACGCCGTCACCACCGCCACGGCAAGGGCCGACGACAGCGCCACGAGCTGCAGGCGGTCGAGGTCCACGACGTAGAACACGACGAACGCCACCGTGACGCCCGCGAGGAACCCGCCCCACTGGGCGAAGCGCCCGAACGCCTGACGCTTCGTAGGCGACAGCGAGAACTCCGCGCTCGCCGTCGCCGCTCCCGTCCACTCCATGAGCGAGGTGTAGGAGAGGGCCCCGATGGCCATCGCCGCGCAGACGCCGCGCCCGACGTCGTCGCACAGCGGCACCAGGAGAACGGCAGCCGCGGCCACCGGCACCGTCATGCGCTGAGCGTCCCCCGTGCTCCAGCTCTCCCGCCGATGCCGCTGGGCCCACACCGCCGCCACCCCCGAGCTGACAATGCCCACGCTGCCCGCCAGAAGCGCCGGGAAGGAGCCGAGGGAGTAGAGGATGGTCAGCAGGTAGCCGTACACGACGGCGCACGTGGCCACGGAGAGCGTGGCGCGCAGGGACAGGAGGGCAGCCTCCCTCCGCGCCTCGGCGCCCTCCTCCCCTCGCGCCCCCTCTGCGTCGAAGGAGCGCGTCAGCAAGAACCGGGTCACCACCGCGCAGGACCCGATGACGAACGCTGCCGAGGCCAATCCCAGAAGGGCGATCTGAGCGTTGGCGACGAAGAGGAAGAACGGCGTGGCCAGCGCCCCGGCGAAGGCGACCGTGAACATGATCTTGCGCGGCTCCATCAGTCCCATCAGCCTCATCCAGACGAGCGGGAGGGCCACATCGCCCAAGCCGCAGAGCGCCCAGGCGACCAGGGCCGCGGGAAACAGCGGAAGGGAGGGAGCCGCCCAACCCAGCACGGCCACGGCGAACGCGGGGAGGTACAAAAGGGGGACGCCGGGAAACACGAGCGCGTCCCACCGCCTCGTCCCCAGGGCCAGGGGGCGTCGGACGTAGACCAGCAGCACGCCGATCTCCGCGAGCTTCGACACCGCCAGGCAGGGCAGCGCCTGCTCCAGGGGAAGAAAGGACAGCATGGGAAACACCGGCGCCAGGATGAGGTAGATCCCCCACGCCGTGAGGCAGGCGAACCCCAGGACGGCCAACACGTTCGCCACCGGCGTCCTCATGAAGCAGACATGCGAATCTACCTGGTGATTCGTCATCTCGTCACCCATCTGTCGACCTTTCCCTCGAAACCCTGTCACCCGCGCGTGGTGACCCGGTTGCCGCCCGTCTCAGGCGAAAATCATCAAGGCATGATGATTCGCGCGCCGCAGATCCCTCATAGGATGGAGCCGCCGCCGCTCAGCAAGGTGCATCAGGGGTGATGAAATCCTAGCAGAGCGGCGGCACATCCGACAGACCGTCTTCGGACGGGAACAGAAAGGGGTGCATCATGACAGAGGAGAGCAAGCGGGAAGTCAAAAGGGCGTCGTGCTTCCTGTGCCACCTCAACTGCGGCGTACTCTGCACCAAGGAGAACGGGCGCATCATCAAGATCGAGGGCGATCCTGAGTGTCCCCACAACGAGGGGTTCGTCTGCTCGCGCCTTGAGCAGAACCGCTGGGAGTCGTTCGAGTACAACCCCAACCGCCTGAAGACGCCGCTCAAGCGCGTCGGCGAGCGCGGCAGCGGCCAGTGGGAGGCGATCAGCTGGGACCAGGCCTTCGACGAGATCGCCGAGCGCCTGAAGGCCCTGCGCGACGAGCACGGCCCCGAGACCCTCTGCTTCCTCGAGGGAACCTACCGCACCGAGACGCACCTGCACTACAAGTTCACCAACCTCTTCGGAACGCCCAACACCGGCGGCAACGGCACCATCTGCTACAGCTCGGACATGTGGCTCGAACCTTGCACCTACGGCGGCTTCTGCTCGGACAAGTCTGACTGGAAGCGGGCCGACCTCATCGTGCTCTGGGGCCGCAACCCCGCCGCCTCGGAGCTGCTGAACTGGAAGTGGACCTACGACAACATGCGCGAGCGCGGCGCCAAGCTCATCGTCATCGACCCGCGCTTCTGCGAGGTGGCCGAGCATGCCGACCTGTACCTGCGCGTGCGCCCCGGCACCGACGCGGCGCTGGCCCTGGCCATGATCAACGTCATCATCGAGGAGGATCTCTACGACCACGAGTTCGTGGACGAGTGGTGCTACGGGTTCGACAAGCTGCGCGAGCGCGCCGCCGAGTGGCCGCCTGAGCGCGCCGCCGAGATCACCTGGGTTCCGGCCGAGAAGATCCGCGAGGCTGCCCGCATGTACGCCACCATCAAGCCCGCCTGCATGCCCTGGGGCGAGAAGGGCGGCGACGGCCACGGCGTCAACGCCACCAACACCATCCGCGCCAAGGCCATCCTCCGCTCCATCACGGGCAACATCGACAAGGTCGGCGGCGACCAGCTGACCATGCCCGGCGACCGCGGCAACACCGAGGACATGAACTTCGCCCACAACGCCCTCGCCCAGGGGCAGCGCGACAAGATGGTGGGCAACAACCGCTTCCCCGGACTCTCGTTCAAGGGCTGGGACATCATCTCCAAGGCCTACCCCCGCTTCTACCCCTACTGCAACGCCCCGCTCCTGTTCCGCCAGATGATCAGCGGCGACCCCTATCCCGTGAAGGCCTGCATCGTCCAGGCCGACAACCCCATGCTCGCCTTCACCAACACGCACCTGGTCCATGACGCGCTCTGCAGCCTCGACCTGCTGGTGGTCCACGACTACTTCATGACGCCCACCGCCGCGCTGGCCGACTACGTGCTGCCCGCCGCCACCTGGCTCGAGCGCTGCAGCCGCGGCTACCCGACCATGGACGTCGAGCAGGTCTCCATGAACGGCACGATGCCCGTCCTGGAGCGCTTCGAGGGCGGCGCCGACATCGACTTCCGCGACGACTACGAGTTCTGGTACGGCCTCTCCGAGCGCCTGGGCACCGCCGACAAGTGGTGGGGCCCCACCTGCGAGGACATGATGGACGGCCAGGTGGCCCCGTTCGGCATGAGCTTCGCCGACTTCTGCGAGAAGGTGAAGTACCTGCGCGTGCCCAACAAGCCCGAGAAGTACAAGGAGCCCGGCTTCAAGTTCCTCACCCCCACCGGCAAGGTCGAGCTGTACTCCACCGTCATCGAGCAGCTCAACCAGGAGCTGGGCGCCGACTTCGACCCGCTGCCCAACTTCACCTTCCCCGCCGACTTCCCCGAGGTGAACCCCGACTACGCCGCCGAGTACCCGCTGAACATGATCACCGGCGCGCGCTTCATGCCGTTCTACCACTCCGAGCATCGCCAGCCCGGCGCCTACCGCGACCTGCATCCCGACCCCGTGTTCCAGATCCACCCCGACACCGCCATGGAGCTCAACATCGCCCCCGGCGACTGGTGCTGGATCGAGACCCACAAGGGCCGCATCAAGCAGCGCGCCTCGCTGACCACCGTGGTCGACCCGCGCGTCATCAGCGTGCAGCACGACTGGTGGTTCCCCGAGAAGCCCGAGGCCGAGCCCAGCCTGTTCGGCGTGTTCGAGTCGAACGTGAACGCCATCGTCGACGACGATCCGGACAAGTACCTCGACCCGCTCATGGGCGCGTGGCCGGTGACCGGCATCATGGCGAAGGTCTACAAGGTAGAGGAGTAGGAGGACGCCATGTGCTTCAGACCAGCCTCCACCACCATGGGCGCCCGCATCTGCCTCTCGTGCCACATGGTCTGCGACGACGTTGAGGCGAAGGCGTGCCCCCACTGCGGCGCCGACCTGCCGCAGCCCGAGGAGCCCGCTGCTCCTGCAGCCCCCGCGGCGCCCGAGCAGCCCGGCGCGCCCAAGCCGCCGAGCGCCCCGACGGCCTAGCC
>CANSQW010000166.1 GCA_947649215.1 uncultured bacterium
CCCGGCAGGTCGAAGGCGGCAGTCCCCTCCTCGCGGGAGTAGGCGAACACGCCGACGTAGTCGAACAGGCCCTCGGCCACGAAGTCGAGCAGCTCCTCGAACTGGTCGTCGTCCTCGCCGGGGAAGCCCGCGATAAGCGTGGTGCGCAGCGTCACGTCTGGCAGCGCGGAGCGGATGCGGCCGACGAGCGCCTCGAAGGAGGCGCGCGAGCCGCGGCGGTTCATGGCGCGCAGCACCGGCTCGCAGACGTGCTGGAGCGGGATGTCCAGGTAGGAGCACACGTTGGCATGGCGGCCCATCACGGCCAGCAGCTCGTCGGTGACCCCCTCGGGCTGCAGGTACATCACGCGCAGCCACGTGTCGGGAAACTCGCCCGCGAGCGCGTCCACGAGCCAGGCGAGGTCGCGCGGCTCGTCGAAGTCGGCGCCCCAGCGGCCCGTGTCCTGCGCGATGAGGTCCACCTCGCGCACGCCGGCATCCACCAGGCGCGCCACGTCAGCGCGCACCTGCTCGTAGGGGAAGCTGCGGTAGCGCCCGCGGATGAGCGGGATGGCGCAGTAGGAGCACCAGCGGTCGCATCCGTCGGATATCTTCACGTAGCCGAACGTGCCCGCGGGCCGGGCGGCCGCGCCCTCGTCGGCCGGAGCCTCCCCCGCGGCGCGCTCGACGCCGAAGAGCCCGTCAAGCACCGCGGCGATGTCGTCCTCGCGCGAGCACGGGACGAAAGCCGCCGCCTCCGGCAGCTCGGCGGCCAGCTCGTCGCCGTAGCGCGCGGGCATGCAGCCTGCCACCACGAGCCGCGTGCCGCCCGAGGCCACGCACGGCAGGCCGGCGGCGTCAAGCACCGCCTCGATGCTCTCCTCGGTGGCGCTCTGGATGAACGAGCAGGTGTTGACGACGATGGCCTCGGCGCGCTCCGGGTCGTCCTCCAGGCGATAGCCCGCGGCGACGGCGCGGCGCTCCATGGCGGCGGTGTCCGCCTCGTTCTTGGCGCAGCCGAGGGTTATGAAGCAGACGGGGCGCGCCGGCGCTTCGGCGCGCCCTGCCTCGGCGCCCTGATGAGAGGTTGCCTCCAACGCGCGCTCCTAGCGGTAGTTGACGTACTGGAGCGGCTGGCCGTAGTCCTGGCCCTTGAGGAAGGCGATGACCTCCTGCAACGTGTCGCGGCTCGCGCTCGACACGCGCAGCTTGTCGCCCTCGATCTGCACCTTCACCTTGAGCTTGGTGGCCTTGATGTCCTTGTTGATCTTGGAGGCGGTGTCCTTGTCGATGCCGTCCACCACGCTGGCCACGCGGCGCACCGACTGGCCCGTGGCCGCCTGGGCGTCGCCCCACTTGACGGCCGCCAGGTCGATGCCGCGCTTCACGAGCTTCGAGCCGATAACGTCGATGACCTGCCCGGCCACGAAGTCGGACGGCGCCGCCACGGTGATGGTCTGCTTGGCCTTGTCGAGGCTGATCTCGGCGCCCGAGTCCTTCAGGTCGTAGCGCTGGGCAATCTCCTTCTTCGCCTGCTGGAAGGCGTTGTCGACCTCCTGCATGTCCACGGTGGACACCACGTCGAAGCTGGATTCCTTGGCCATGGGGATGGCTCCTTTCGTCTGGGTCTTGTCTCAGAAGGCGGCACGCGGCCGCCGGGATGATGCTAGGCGGAAGCTCACTCGCCCGTGCCCGAGCCCGACGAGCCGCCCGAGGCGCCCTCGCCGTCTCCGCCCGTGTCAGCCGGGGCGTGCTCCTCCTCCCACTCGGCCAGGATGGCCGGGAAGTCCACCGTGTAGGTGTAGACGCCGTTGCCGCGGCTGTCGGTGGGCTCGACCTCCTCGCCGTCTAGGGTGAGCGTGACGCCGTCGGGGTTGCTCGTCACGAAGCGCAGCGTGCCGGTGACGTTGTAGTCCTTCGTCGCGGGCCCCTGCACCGTCTCGGCCACGTCAGCGCCGCTCGAGCCGTCCAGGTACACCTCGATGTAGGCCTTCTCGCCCTCCTTCACCTCGTAGCTGAACTTGGCGCTCGTGGGGGCCACGGCCGGCGGCGTAGTGGCAGTCGTGCCGCCTTGGGCGTCCGCGCCCGTGCCGGAGCCGCCGCCCGCCGCAGGCTGGTTCGACGTGTCGGTGAGCCCGGTGATGGGCACCTGCGGCACCTCCGGCTGGACGGGGGCGCGGTTGCAGAACGTGAGGAACAGCACGGCGATGAGCAGCACGACGATGACGACGGCGCCGATGACGAGCGGAAGGCGCGAGCCGCTGGAGGGAACCTTGGGCGGCGCGTAGAGGTTCGTGTACTGGGGACGCGGCATCGAGCCGTGGCGCGAGGGGTGCACGCGGTCGGTGGCGTAGGTGCGCCCGCGCTCGTCAGTGCGGTCGTCGTAGAGCGCGCGGCCGAAGGCGTTGTGCCGCGGGGGACGCTCCTCGTGGGGCCGCTCGGGACGCGGGCGACCGCCGCGCGCGGCGCGGCCCAGCGGCTCCTCGGGCCGGGCGTCATCGCGCACGCGCCCCACCTCGAAGGCGTAGGCCTGCTCCTTGTAGAGCCGCCCGACCTCCGTGGCGTTGAGCCCCACCAGGCGCGCGTAGGCGTTCACCATGTTGGTGGTGTAGCCGCGCGGGGGCATGCGGGAGAAGTCGCTCTCCTCGATGGCCCGTAGGATGTCGGGGCGGATGCGCAGGCGCCGCGCGGCCGTGGAGAGATCCATCCCCTTGCGCTTGCGCGCGTCGCGCAGGATGTCGCCGAAGGCAGTCTGTCGCGCCATAGTCTCTACTCCTCTTATCCGCGCGGCGGGCCGGCGGCCCTACTCCGCGTCCTGGGCCTCGAACGCCTTGAGCGTCTCGAGCTCCATCTCGTCGACGAGCACCTCACGCGGCTTTGAGCCGTTGGCGGGCCCGACGACGCCCTTTTCTTCCAGTTGATCCATTATACGGCCTGCTCGGGCGTATCCCACCTTCAGGCGGCGCTGAATGTTGGAGGTGGAGCCCAGGCCGCTCGACACCACGATCTCGGCGCCCTCCCACAGAAGCGGGTCGTCGGCCTCTGAGCCGCCGTCGCCTGAGGGCGAGGACGCGCCGAGCGTGACCACGTTGGTCTGGAGGATCTCCGAGTGGTACTCTGGCTCGCCCTGGGCCTTGAGGTGCTCCACCACGGCGTTGATCTCGTCGTCGGAGACGTAGGGGCCCTGGACGCGCAGGGGCTTGGCGTACTCGGGCTTGGCGATGAGCAGGTCACCGTAGCCGCAGAGGTTCTCGGCGCCCGTGGAGTCCAAGATGACGCGCGAGTCGATGCCGCTGGCCACGGTAAGGCCGATGCGGCAGGTGATGTTGGCCTTGATCAGGCCCGTCACCACGTTGGTGGAGGGGCGCTGGGTGGCGATGATGAGGTGGATGCCGGCCGCGCGCGCGAGCTGGGCGATGCGGCTGATGGAGAACTCCACCTCCTTGCCGACGTTCATCATGAGGTCGGCCAGCTCGTCGATGACGATGACGATGTAGGGCAGAGGATCACCGAACTCGTTGGGCTCAGGCTCCTGGCCGGCGGCGCGCGCGGCCTCATCGGCCTCCCTCGCCGCCTTGGCCTTGGCGTTGAACGAGCCGATGTTGCGGGCGCCCACCTTGCTGAAGAGCTTCAGGCGGCGCTCCATCTCGGCCACGCCCCACGACAGCGCGCTCGAGGCCTCCTTGCACTCGGTGACCACGGGCACATAAAGGTGCGGGATGCCGTTGTAGCCGCTGAACTCGACGCGCTTGGGGTCGATCATGATGAAGCGCACCTCGGCGGGGGTGGCCCGCATGAGGATGGTCATGATCATGGCGTTGATCTCGACCGACTTGCCCGAGCCGGTGGTGCCGGCGATGAGCAGGTGGGGCATCTTCGACAGGTCGCCGGTGATGGAGTGGCCCTCGACGTCCTTGCCGATGCAGATCTGCATCGGCCCCTCCCCCACGTCCTTGAGCACGTCGGTGAGGTAGACCGTCTTGCGGGTGCGGTTGGGCACCTCGATGCCCACGTAGTTCGTGCCGGGGACGGGCGCGAAGATGCGCACGCCGGGCGCGGCGAGCGCGAGCGCGATGTCGTCGTTGAGCGCGGTGATGCGGCTCACGCGCACGCCGGGCGGCAGCTCCACCTTGAACAGCGTCACGGTAGGCCCGGCCACCCAGCCCACGACGTTGACCATGATGCCGAAGTCCTCCAGGGTCTCCTGGAGGCTGGCCGCCGTCTCCTCGAGCTCGTCATCGCTCGCGCCGGCGGTCTTGCCGTCGCCCTGGACGAGCAAGTCGAGGGGAGGCAGCACGAAGCCGTCCGCCGGCTCGGGC
>CANSQW010000167.1 GCA_947649215.1 uncultured bacterium
CCCGACGCGCGCCGGCGGCCGAACACCCGCTGGATCAGCGGCACCGGGCAGGCCCACGCGCAGAACGCGCGGCCGACGAGCACCGTGATCAGGAGCGCGATGCCCAGCCCCAGGAGCAGCGGCGGCACCACCGTCTTGGAGGCTATGGCGGCCTCGACCGCCCCCAGCGGGCAGAGCGCCGCCACATCAGGCAGGCCCCAGGCAGACGGCGTGCCCGTTCCGGTGTGCAGGGCCAAGCCGACGCCTACCAGCCCCAAGACGCCGCACGCCGCGAGCGTGCGGGCCGTCGACATCTTCATCTTCACCGGCTGCCTCCCCTCTCGCCCGCTGCGTCCGCACACGCCGCAGCGCCCAGCGGCTCCACCCTGATGCCGCGGCGCGTGCCGCCGGCGAAGGCGCCGTAGACCAGGGCCGTGCACTCCAGCTCGCAGCGCCCGCAGCCGTTGCAGGCCGCCGCGTCCACCACCGGATGCCCGCCCTCGCTGAAGGAGAGCGCGCCGAAGCCGCAGGAGTCCCGGCAGCTCGTGCACGTCTGGATATACGACAGGCAGCGGTCGGGCTGAACCACCGCCACGCCCAGCTTGTCAGCGGCGGGGTCGAAGGCCCCGAGCGCGCCGGTGGGGCACGCTGCCTGGCACTTCCCGCAGAAGTCGCACCAGCCGCGGTGGAAGTCCATCACCGGCGTCCGCGCGCGGAGAAGGCCGTCCTCGACCTGCGCCAGGCTCACGGCCCCGGTGGGGCACGCGCTGCGGCACCGGTCGCACTTGAGGCACGCGCCGAGGAGCGCGGCCTCGTCCTGCCCGCCGGGAGGGCGCAGCAGGTCTCCCTGGCCGGCGAAGGCCACCCCGGCGCCGCCCACGCCCGCGCACGCGGCCGTGGCGGCGCACAGGCCGATAAACGCCCGGCGGGTGAGCGCGGCGCCCATGGCTAGGCGTCCGCCCCGGTCGCGGCGGCCTCGGCGGCACGCCAGGGCGGCAGCACCTCGCCTACCGCTCCGTCCAGCCCCAGCGCCTGGGCCTGCTCGGCGACGAAGGTTTCCTCGGCAGCCAGGTATCCCCTGGTCACAAGCGCCACGCCGCGGTAGAACGCCGTCTGGGCGTGCTCCTCCACCGCATCGCACAGCGCCGGCAGCCAGTTAGCCTGGTGGTACGTGAAGAAGCTGCGCTGGAGGTCGGCCAGCTCGGCGACGCGGGCCGCCTCCCCCGCCTCCAGCGCCTCGGCCATGCGCTCAGCCAGCAGGGCGGCGAACTGAAGCTCGAAGCCCAGGTGGTCCTCGGGCGTCGTGTTGCCAGCCGGCAGCTCGAGCCCCTCGGCCCGGTAGTAGGCCAGGGCGCCGTCGCGCGCGTCCTGCATGAGGATGCGCTCCTCGCTCGTGAACACCGACTCGTAGGGCGGCGCCATGATCTTGTCGTAGGTGCCGGCTCCCAGAAACACGTGGGCGTAGTCCACGGCCAGGGCCTGCGGCGTCGCGCGGTCGCGGTGCCGCAGGTACTCGCGGATGATGCCGAGCCCGCGGGCCACGTCCGACCCATCGTCCTCGACGGCCACCCCGGCCAGGGCCTCCACCTGATCGGCGGTGAGCTCGTAGAGGTAGAGGCTGGCCAGGAAGCGGTCGAACTCGGCGCGGGA
This sequence comes from uncultured bacterium, assembly GCA_947649215.1. Classification (GTDB taxonomy): domain Bacteria; phylum Actinomycetota; class Coriobacteriia; order Coriobacteriales; family Eggerthellaceae; genus Enterorhabdus. Next base: position 1,630 of record CANSQW010000167.1, read on the forward strand.
GGCGTTGGCCTGCCGCAGGTCGGCGGCCAGCTCGGAGTCGATGATGGCGTCTCGCATGGATGCTCCTTCGGAATTGCTAGATGGTCACGCCGAACAGGCTCATGAGGGTGACGCTCGCCAGCCACATGAGCACGCGGAAGGCGACCGAGCCGATGAAGGCGCCCGCCGCAGCCACCACGGCCAGCTGCAGGGCGCTCTCCGGCTTCTTCATGCCCGCGAACCCGCAGGCAGCCGGCACGACGCCGCCGCACAGCACGACCCCGACCCAGAAGGTGAGGGCCTCAGCGCCCAGGGCAGCGCCGGAGGCGACCCCGAAGGCGAGGGCCAGCACCAGGGCGGCCGCGCCGCCGGCGATGGTCTCCTGCGCCGCGAAGGCAAGGGCCGGCGCCTCCTCCTTCAGCGCCGCGCACAGGACGTACCACAGCGCCGTGCCGGTGGCGGCAGCGGTGCCCAGGTAGCCCAGGGGCAGCGTGACGGTGTTCCACGCCAGCTGGGAGGCCATCATGTAGGACGAGCCGCAGGAGTAGCTGAACACGACGGCCATGACCACCGCAGCCACGCCAAGCGCCTTGCGGGCCGCCTCCGACCCCTCGCGCTTGACGAGGGCGAGGAGCACCACGGCGACGATCACGTCGATGCCCAGGAGCAGCGCCTCCAGGAAGATGCCCGGGGCAGGATGTGCCAGCACTGCCATGATGCGGTCGACGTGGGTCAGGTGCGTGGCCGAGGCCAGGCCGCCCACCACGATGAGCACGATGGCCACCACGATGGCGGGGACAGTCGCCTTCTTGGTCAGTCCGCGGAAGGCGTCAAGCCCCGCGCAGGCGAGCAGCCACGCGCCCGCGCCTGACAGGCAGGTGAAAAGAACCAAGGACCATTGGATCTCCACGTTGGTCTCCTCTCTTCTAGTCCTCGACCGGGTAGGCCGCCGTCTGGTGGCCGCCACGCGGCTCGACGCGGTCGTACCACGTGCCGATCTTCTCGGTCATGATGTAGCGGGTGGCAGGCTTGTTGCCCGCGTCGCGCAGGACGTGGATGTCCTTCTCGTCGTACTTCGCCAGCTCCTTGGACACCTCCGAGTTCGGATCGTCCAGGTCGCCGTAGAAGCGGGCGCCGGCCGCGCAGCTCTTCACGCAGGCAGGCTGCTTGCCCTGGGAGGTGAGGTGGCCGCACAGGGTGCACTTCTCCACGCAGCCCTCGGCCTCGTTCCAGGAGCGCACGCCGTAGGGGCAGGCCATCATGCAGTACTTGCAGCCGATGCACTGCTCCTTGTTCACCAGCACCACGTTGTCCTTGTCGCGGTAGCTCGCGCCGGTGGGGCACACCGACACGCAGGGGGCGTCCTCGCACTGCTGGCACATGGTCGGCAGCGCGTAGCGGGTCATGTCGGGGTACTCCCCCACCGGCCCCACGGTGAACACCTTGGACCAGCGCTGGCCCAGGGCCACGTCGTTCTCCATCTTGCAGGCGACCTCGCAGCCGAAGCAGCCGGTGCAGCGGTCGAGGTTCACCACAATGCAGTTATGCGCCATATTCATACACATCCTCGGTCGGGTCGCTGGGAGCGGGCATCCAAGCGTTGAACTGCTCGGGCTCGATCCACACGCTCTTGAGAATCTCATCGTCGCTGGGGCTCACCTTCACCTGGAAGCCGCGCAGCGTGTAGGTGCCGTACTCCGGGTTGTAGGGCGGGTCGTTCTTGGTGAGGACGTTGACGTTCATCACCTTGTAGGCCTGGGCCGGGTCGTCGGAGTCCAGCAGCTCAGGCGCCCAGAAGCGCTCCTGGTAGACGACGCCCTTGGCGATGCCCGTCGTCACGCGGGCCACGCCGTGGGTCTTGCCGCGACGGCTCTCGATGTTCACCCACTGGCCGTCGGCGATGCCGTACTTCTCGGCGTCCTCCGGGTGGATCCACATCTCGGGCACCGGGTAGATCTCGCGCAGGTAGGGGATATTGCGCAGCGTGCCGTGGTGGTACATGGGCAGGCGGCCCTCCGTGAGCACGAGCGGGTACTCGGTGTCGGTCAGGGGCGACTCGGCCGGCTCCTCGTAGTAGGCCAAAGGCTCGTAGTCCGCAGAGGCCGGCTCCAGCACGAGCGGCTTCTCCTCGGCGCACTGAGCCCAGGGGGCGCCGGTGCGGCCCAGGATGATGTTGGACTCGCAGTACACCTCGAGCTTCTTGGAGGGGGTGCCGAAGCCCTTGGGCAGGCCGGTGGCGGGATCGGGCTTCAGGTAGACGCCGTAGGTGCGGTACTCGTCCTCCTCGGCCCACGTGATGACGCCCTCCTCGCAGGCCTCCTCCCAGGTCATGTCCAGCTTGTTGAGGTGCTGAAGCTGCTTTTCGTACTCGTTCTTGTAGAACGGGGTGGTCATGCACGCCTCGGCGTCGAAGGCCTTGGCCGCATGCTCGTTGCCCAGCTCAGCGCACTTCTGCACGATGTTCGTCCAGATGATGCCCTCTTCCACCGTCTCGAACAGGTGGGTGACCGCCTGGCGCATGACGATGGTGTTGAGCTGCGGGATGGGAAGGTTGGTCTCCAGCCACTCGGTCGTGGGCAGGATGAGGTCGGCGCAGAGCACCGAGAAGGCGGTGGGGTACATGAAGGCGTGCACGATGTAGTCCACGTTCGGGGTGACCTCGTCGAGGCACGACGAGTTGCCCA
>CANSQW010000168.1 GCA_947649215.1 uncultured bacterium
GCGCGTTCTCGCCCCTCTCTCGGGGGCCTGATCGATAGGGGACGATCGTGGTCGAGATGATCGCACGGCAAGCGCTGCGCCCGCGCAGCATCCTGTTCTTGGCGCTCGCCGCCGGCATCGTGGCCGTGGCGGCGGGGGCGCCGGCTACGCCCGGGCTGGCCTACGAGGCCCGGATGGTGCTGGGCATCCTGGCGGCCGGCATCCTGCTGTGGGTGACCGAGTCGATGCCGCTGCCCGCCACGGCCCTGCTCATCCTGGTGCTCATGCCGCTGACCGGCGTGTGCTCCTTCGAGGCGGCCTATGCCAACGCCATGGGGTCGACGGTGTTCTTCCTCATGGGGACGTTTGCCTTCACCGTGGCGCTCGACGCCACCACGGTGCCCACGCGCATCGCTGCGCGGGTGCTGGACTGGTCGGGCACGAGCACGCCGAAGATGCTGCTGGGCTTCATGGCGGCGACGGCGTTCCTCTCGTTCTTCATGTCGGATGTGGCGGCGTGCGGCGTGTTCATATCGGTGGGCAAGCGCCTGCTCGAGCTCAACGGGGCCGAGAAGCTGCGCTCGCCCATGGGGAAGGCCCTGATGATCGCCATCCCGTGGGCGTCCTACGCCGGCGGCCTGGCGGTGATGACGGGCAACGGCTGCAACGTGGTGACCGTGGGGCTGTTCGCCGAGCTGTTCGGCATTCGGATGAGCTTCATCGAGTGGTCGATGCTGGGCGTGCCGTTCTGCCTGATCATGCTGCTGGTGGCGTGGGCGGTCATCGTGGGCGCGTTTCGCCCGGAGCCCATCAGCCAGGCCTCCATCGACGCCACGCGCGCCGAGGCCGCGGCCTTAGGGCCGCTGGCGGGGCCCGAGAAGGCGACGATGGGCATCATCGCCGCGGCCATGGCGGCCTGGATCGCCAGCTCGTGGGTGCCCGCCCTCAACACGGCCATGATCGCCATCGTGGCCGTGGTGCTGCTGTCGCTGCCCGGCGGCTCGACGCTCGAGTTCAAGGAGCTCGTGTCGCGCATGAACTGGGGCGTGCTCGTGATGATCATGTGCATCCTGTCGGTGGCCCACTTCGTGGTGGCCACCGGCGCGGGCGACTGGATGGTGAGCGCCATCATGGCGGTGATGCCGGACGCGTGGAAGACGCCCTTCCTCGTGCTGCTGGTGCTCTCGGCCGTGGGCGCCGTGGTGCACAACGTGGTGCCGGTGGGCCCGGCGGTGGCCGGCATCCTGGCCTATCCCTTCGGCGTGCTGGCAGGCGACTTCGGCATCAGCATGTACTGCATGCTCATGGTGGTGGCGTGGCAGGCGTCGCTGGCCTACGTGCTGCCGCTCGACTGCGTGCCCATCCTCACGTATTCCACCGGCTACTACCGCATGGGCGACATGGCGCGTATCGGATGGGTGCCCACGGTGGTGCTCGTGGCGCTGACGGCGACCCTGCTGCCCGCCCTCTGCGCGCTGCTCGGGTTCGCGTAGGGCGGCCGCGGCCTTCCTGGGGCCCTGGGGCTGCGGGAGCTGGGGAGGGCGAGCGGTTCTGGACGCTCCCCGGGGAGGGGCGGCCTGCGGGAGCCCGCGGGGCGCCCCCCCCGGCGCGGCCGCGCGCCTTCGCTTCCTGCGCCGGTTTACGTTAGAATGCTTCGATGCGTTTTTTCGATACCGAGCGGAGGCATTCCCATGATCAAGGACATCGTCACTGACGAGGCCATCCTTTCCCAGCCCTGCGAGCCGGCCACGGCGGCCGACGCCGAGGTGGCCCAGGACCTGGTGGACACGCTTTTGGCCAACGAGGAGGCCGCGGCGCTGGCGGCCAACCAGATCGGCGTGACCAAGGCCATCGTCGCCTACCTCAACGAGAAGGACCGCCCCGTGGTGATGTACAACCCGCAGATCACCCAGGCGCTCAAGCCCTTCCCGGCCGTGGAGGCGTGCCTCTCGCGCGAGGAGGCGGCCGCCGTCACCCGCTACAAGTGGATCCGCGTGTCCTACGACGCGCTGCTGAACGGCGAGCTCATGCCCCGCAAGAAGAAGATGGAGGGTTGGCAGGCCCAGCTCGTCCAGCACATGATCGACCACTGCAACGGCGAGCTGGTGTAGCATGACGGCCCCCAGCGAGGGGGCCGCGCCGGGCGCGGTCGCCGGCGCGGCCGATCCCGTGTTCCAGGCGGAGCAGGCCCACCTCTCCGCCACCTATGCCACCCTGCTCGACCTGGGCCGCGACGCCGCCCGCGCCATGCGCGAGCTGGCGGCCGATGCCGCGGCCGACAAGGAGTCGATGGCCGAGGAACTGGCCACCAACTACGCCACCTGGGACGACGCCATGGAGACCCACGCCGACTTCATGGCGCTCAACCGCATCATCGACGGCTACAACCTCTCCCACAGCGTGCAGGCCGAGCGCCTGGCCGCCGTGGAGACGCTTCTGCGCCAGCCCTACTTCGCGAAGGTGTCCCTGCGCTTTCGCGAGGGGGACGCGCCTAAGGACCTCTACCTGGGCACCGCCGGCATCTCGGACGCGGGCTACCGCCGCCTGGTGGTGGACTGGCGCAGCCCCGTGGCCGAGGTGTACTACAACCAGGCCATGGGCCCCACCTCCTATGAGGCCGACGGGCGCACCATCAACGTGGACCTGCTGCTGCGCCGCCAGTTCGACATCGAGCGCGACCAGCTGCGCGGATACTTCGACAGCGACGTGGCCATCCAGGACTCGCTTCTCCTGGCCTCGCTCTCGCGCCAGCGCTCGGCGCAGATGCAGGCCATCACGGCCACCATCCAGCGCGAGCAGAACGTGGTGATCCGCCATGCGGATGTGCCGACGCTGCTCGTGGCGGGCATCGCCGGCTCGGGCAAGACCTCGGTGCTGCTCCAGCGCATCGCCTACCTGTTCTACCGCAACCGCGAGACGCTGCGCCCGGAGGAGGTGTGCCTGGTCACGCCCAACCCGGTGTTTCGCCGCTACATCGAGAACGTCCTGCCCGACCTGGGCGAGCGCAACCCGCGCACCCTCACCTGGGACGAGTTCCTGGCGCCGCTCCTGCCCGAGGGCCGCGGCGTGGGCGAGGGCGCGGCCAGCCTGGACGACCTGGCGCGCATCGACGCGGCGGTGGCCTCCTTCGAGTTCGACCCGCGCGACTTCGCGCCCCTCGTGAGCGCCGGCGTGACGCTCATCGGCGCGGACGCGGTGTGGAAGGCGTGCCAGAAGTTCCGCAACGTGGCCGCTGGCCCTCACCGCGTGAGCCTCATGCGCGAGGAGCTGGCGAAGCGCCTGGAGGCGCGGCTCGGCCAGCTGGCGGCGACGGAGGCCGTGCAGAACGAGGTGGCGGCGCTCTCCATCGAGGAGCAGCTGCGCCTGTTCGGCGAGACGGCCGACCCCGTCGACGAGGCCGAGGAGCGCGCCCTGGCCCTGCGCTACCTGCGTGACCGCCACGGCGACGCGCTCGAGCGCGTGGAGCGCGACGAGTGGCTCAACGTGGATCATGTGGCCCTGCGCCTGCTGGGCGACCCGGGCCTCACGTCGGTGGAGTGGGTGTACCTGAAGATGGCCCTCACCGGCCTTTCCGACCCGGGTGCCAAGTACGTGATGATCGACGAGGTGCAGGACTACACGGTCGCGCAGCTGGCGGTGGCGGCGCGCTACTTCCGCCGCGCCAACTTCCTGCTCCTGGGTGATCCGAACCAGGCCATCGCCGAGGGAACGGCGTCCTGGGACGAGGTTCGCGCCGTGTTCGAGACGGCGCGCGGTCCGGTGAGCGAGTGCCGCCTTATGACGAGCTACCGCTCCACCCCGGCCATCACCGACCTGTTCGCCGCGCTCCTGCCGCCCGACGAGGCCCTGGAGGTGGCCTCCGTGCAACGCGAGGCCGTCCCGCCCGAGATCATCGTGGCGCCCGACGGTGACGCCTGGGCAGACGCGCTGCGCCGCGTGGCGGCAGAGGCGGCCAGCGCCCCGGGGCTCACGGCGGTCATCGTGCCCTACAAGAGCGAGGCGCGCCGCGTGGCGCGGGCGCTGGGGGAGGGCGCCGTGGTGGTCGGCGAGTGCGACGGCCTGCCGGGCGACGGCGTCGCGGTGCTGCCGCTCGCGCTGGCGAAGGGGCTGGAGTTCGACCGTGTGATCATCCCCGACGCCTCGTCGCGGGTGTTTCCCGCCACCGACCTGGCGCGTCGCCGCCTGTACACCGCGCTCTCCCGTGCCACCCGCCAGGTGACCATCCTGGCCAACGGCGAGCTGACGCCGCTGCTTTCGCGTTAGGGCGCACAGCGGTTGCACAGGGGAGGTTGCACAGGGGACAGTTCTGTGT
>CANSQW010000169.1 GCA_947649215.1 uncultured bacterium
CTGGCCCCTTGCCCCCTGCGTCCCGACTCCTCGCGCTCGCCCCAGCGGCTCGCGCCCCGATCCCGCGACCCGGTCTCCCGCCCCCGTCGCCACTTTTTCGCGCCGAAATGGCACTAATCGGCAGTTTGGTACGGTTGGCAGCGCCACAGTAGGGCGTTTCGGCGGTCGCCGCCCTCATGTCCTCGGCGTTTTCCCAGGTCGGCTTCGGACGGCACGCCGACCTTGGCGTCGCGCACCGTACCAAACTGCCGATTAGTGCCATCGGAGGCCGAAAACGTGGCGGTGGCGCCCCGGCGTCTGCCCGCCGCGTCCGCGCGCGGCGCTACAGCCAGTGTTTCCAGCGGAAGTAGGCGAGGAAGCTGCTCGTGGTGACCACGGCCAGCGCGACGAGGGCGGCGGCCATCCAGGGCCAGTCCACGCCGGGCAGCACCGTCAGGTTCATCCCGAACCAGCCGGTGATCAGCGTGAGCGGCGCGAACAGCACCGTCACGATGGTGAACGTCTGCATGATGGAGTTCTGCTTGAGGTCGATGCGCGTCTGGTGCAGCTCATGGAGCTGGCCGCTGTACTCCTTGATGATCTCGGCGCGGTTGACCAGGCGGTCGGCCAGGTTGGAGACGCGGGTGAAGGCGCGCGCGTCTTCGGGGTCCATCAGCTTGTTCTCGTCATCGGCGATGATGGTGGCCATGGCGGCCACCTGCTGGTAGTAGGTGCCCAGCCGCGACGAGGTGCGCCGGTAGGCCATGATCTTGCTCGTGGGGATGTCGGCGCCCTGCTCGATCATCGCCTCCTCGGCATCCTCCATGGCGTCCTCGAGCCGGCCCAGGTAGGCCAGGTCGTCCATGAGCAGCGTCTTGAAGAACAGGTAAAGGCAGTGGGCGGTGCCCATGGTGCGCATGACGCCGCTCTTGGCGAGGGTGGCGAGGATGCTCTCGGCCAGGGTGCCGTCCTCGATGAAGATGAGGTGCCTCTCCTCCAGGTAAAACGAGAAGAGGAGGGGATCGCCGGTCGGGTCGGCCTTGTCGGGCACGGCGAAGGAGCCGGCCAGGAAGCCGGGGTAGACCTCCACGTAGCTCGTCTCGGACGCCTCGAGGGACTTGAGCGCCTCGGCCCCGTCGCGCTCGATGCCGGGCAGCGTGCGGAAGGCGTCGGAGGAGATCGCCTCCACCACGGGAACGTCGGCACGTCGCGCCTCCTTGGCCGAGACCTCGGTCATCTTGTCTCGCAGCTCGTAGCGAACGGTCACGGCGCCTCCTCTCCGCTCATGCGCTCCCCGCCGCGCCGCCGCCTGGGCGGCAGCGCCCCGTCACCTCGATTATAGGCACGCCGCCCTGGACGCCGCGGTTCTGTGGGCAGTTCGTGGACTTCTCGTTTTCGCTACAAAACCAGGGCCGGGCAGCGGGGTTTCGCTATAATTCGCCCAGATCATCGTGATGGTGCGGCGGGCGTGCCGAGGGGGCGCCGTCCGTCGCGCCACTTCCCTCGGCCGGTGCCCGTCGCCCGGCGCGGAGGGATGTCTCAACCATGGGGAAGGGGCCCGCATGTACCCAATCGAGAGCGTCGAGGCGCTGAACGACGAGGTGACCCGTATGGTCGTTCGCGCGCCCGACATCGCGCGTAAGATTCGCCCGGGGCAGTTCATCATGCTGCGCATCGACGAGGTGGGCGAGCGCATCCCGCTCACCATGAACGACTGCGATCCCGAGGCGGGGACCGTCACCATCGTGTTTCAGGCCGTCGGCGCCACCACCATGCGCCTGGCCACGCTCAAGGCGGGTGATGCGCTGCGGGACTTCGTCGGGCCGCTCGGCAACCCCACCGAGCTCGAGGGCGCTCGCCGCGCCTGCGTCATCGGCGGCGGCCTCGGCACTGCCATTGCGTACCCGCAGGCCAAGTGGCTGCACGAGCACGGCTGCGAGGTGGACGTCATCACCGGCTTTCGCACCGCCGACCTCGTGCTGCTCGAGGATGAGGTGGCGGCGGTGGCCAGCCGCTCCATCGTCATGACCGATGACGGCTCCAACGGCAACAAGGGCGTGGTGACCGAGCCGCTCAAGCGGTGGATCGAGGAGGGGGCCGGCTACGACCTGGTGCTGGCCGTGGGGCCGGTCATCATGATGAAGTTCGTGGCCAAGACCACCGAGCCCTACGGCATCCGCACGCTCGTGTCGCTCAACCCGCTCATGATCGACGGCACGGGCATGTGCGGCGGCTGTCGCGTGAAGGTGGGCGACGAGTACCTGCACGCCTGCGTGGACGGGCCGGATTTCGATGGGCACCTGGTGGACTTCGACGACGCCATGCGCCGCGGCGTCATGTACCAGGGCTACGAGGGGTCGGCGCGCACGGCCATGGCCAAGCGCCTGGCGTCCGAGGCCCGCGACTGCGACGTGGCCGCCGGCCTGCGCGCGGCGGAGGAGGGCGGCGCTCGTCGCGGGGCGAAGGGCCGCATCACGCTCGATGCCGCCACCGAGGCGCAGCTGGCCGCCATGGAGCCTGAGAAGGCGGCGAAGGTGCGCGCCGCGCTGGAGGCCAAGGCCGCGCGCGAGGCCGCCGCTGCGGCCGCCGAGGCCGAGCAGACCGGCGCCGATCGGTTCGGCCACGACGGGAAGGGGGAGTAGGCCATGGCGAAGATGGTCAACTACAACCGCCAGGGCTACAAGACGCCCATGCCCGTGCTCGACCCCGCCGAGCGCGCCCACACGTTCGCGGAGGTGTCGCTCGGCTACAACGCCGAGCGCGCCGTCAACGAGGCGCGGCGCTGCATCCAGTGCAACTCGCGCCCCTGCGTGGCGGGCTGTCCGGTGGGCGTGCCGGTGCGTGAGTTCATCGGCCACATCGCCCGTCGCGACTTCGCGGCCGCCTACGCGGCGGTGCGCGACGCCAACGCGCTGCCCGCCGTCTGCGGGCGCGTGTGTCCTCAGGAGTCGCAGTGCGAGGGCGTCTGCATGCGCGGCCGCAAGGGCGAGGCCGTGGGCATCGGCCGGCTCGAGCGCTTCATCGCCGATTGGGCGGAGGAGCACTCGGAAGAGGCCGCCCGCGCCCTGGCCGAGCGCCGCGCCGCCCGCGCTGCCGCCCTCGCGCATCCGGACGGGGCCGCCGCGGCTGACGAGGAGATCACCCCGCTCGGCGGCAAGGCCGTGCCCGTCATCCCGCCGGGAACCGACCTCTCCGCGTTCCGCGTGGCCGTCGTGGGGTCAGGGCCTGCGTCGCTCACCTGCGCCGGCGAGCTGGCCAAGTACGGCGCGTCGGTCACGGTGTTCGAGGCGCTCCACGCCGTCGGCGGCGTGCTCACCTACGGCATCCCCGAGTTCCGCCTGCCCAAGGCGCTCGTGGCGCGCGAGGTGGCCGCCATCGAGAAGCTGGGCGTGACGTTTGAGGTCAATACCGTGGTGGGCAAGATCTTCGACATCGAGGAGCTTAGGAGCGAGCGCGGCTTCGACGCCGTGTTCGTGGCCACGGGCGCCGGGCTTCCCAGCTACCTGGGCATCGAGGGCGAGGGCCTCAACGGCGTGTGCGTGGCCAACGAGCTGCTCACGCGCGTGAACCTCATGCGCGCCTACGAGTTCCCCGAGTACGAGACGCCCGTCTTCGCCGGCCAGCGCTGCGTGGTGGTGGGCGGCGGCAACGTGGCCATGGACGCCGCGCGCACGGCCAAGCGCCTCGGCGCCGACGTGACGGTGGTCTACCGGCGCAGCCGCGAGGAGATGCCGGCCCGCCTGGAGGAGATCCGCCACGCGGAGGAGGAGGGCGTGCGGTTTGCCACGCTCAACAATCCCGTGCGCCTGATCGGCGATGACGCGGGCTGGCTCACGGGCGTGGAGGTGGTCTCCATGGAGCTGGGCGAGCCCGACGAGAGCGGGCGGCGGCGCCCGCACGAGGTGGAGGGGTCGAACCACGTCATCGGCTGCGACATGTTCGTGATCTCCATCGGCAACCGGACCAACCCGCTCATCGCGCAGACGACGCCGGGGCTGGAGACGACGTCGCGCAACCTCATCGTGGTGGACGAGGAGACGGGCGCCACCTCGGTGCCGGGCGTCTTCGCCGGCGGCGATGCGGTGTCGGGCGCGGCTACGGTCATCCTGGCCATGGGCGCCGGCAAGCGCGCGGCTGCGGGCATCGCGGCGTACCTGAACCCCGAAGGCCCCGCAATCGGCGCGCTTGCGGCCCAGACTGCCGGCGAGGAACGCGCCGAGGCGGAGGAGGCGCTCTCGGCCGAGGCGGCCGTGGAGGACGAGCCCGCCAACGTGGC
>CANSQW010000170.1 GCA_947649215.1 uncultured bacterium
GTGAGCTGGCGGGCGCCTGCGCCTCACGGAGGGGGTCGGGCCCCTCCTCCGCAAGGCTCCGCGTCGTGCCTCCTACCTTAGGGGAGGGTCCGTTTAACGTTCCCATAGCGAATGCTGAGGACTTTCTTAACGCCCCTTATTTTTTCCTTAAGACGCCGCACGTCGTGGCGCGCGGCTGTGGGATGGGGGCGTCTTCGCCTACAATAGGCCCATGGAGAGAGCCGCACGCATACTGGTGGTGGACGACGAGCGGGCCATCGCCGATCTGGTAGCCAGTCTCCTCGTAGCCGAGGGGATGGAGGTGCGCGCCTGCTACGGTGCCTCCCAGGCCCTCCAGCTGCTTGAGCGCGAGCGCTACGATCTGGGGATCTTCGACATCATGATGCCCGGCATGGACGGCTTCGAGCTGTGCACGCGCGTGCGCGCCGCCTCCGACATCCCCATCGTGTTCCTGTCGGCCAAGGACGAGGAGGCCGACCAGGTGGTGGGCTTCACCCTCGGCGCGGACGACTACGTGACCAAGCCCTTCAAGCCTCGCGAGCTCGTGGCCCGCGTGAAGGCGCGCCTGCGTCGCGCCCGGACGGGGACGCAGGCATCAGCTGATGTGCTGCGCGCCGGCGCGGTGGAGGTGGACCTGCGCGCCCACAAGGCGACGCTGCTCGGCGAGCCGCTTCAGCTCACGCCCAAGGAGTTCGCCATCCTCTCGATCCTGGCCAAGTCGGCCGGCTCGCCGGTCTCCACGCGCGACCTGTTCGAGGGCGCCTGGGGCGAGCGCTATGACGACGCGGCGGCCAACACCGTGATGGTCCACATCCGCCACCTGCGCCAGAAGCTCGCGGCCATCGACTCGTCCACGCAGTTCATCGAGACCGCCTGGGGGGTGGGCTACAAGCTGCGCGACGCCCTGGGCGCCGGCGGCCATGGCGCTTAGGAGCGAGCAGGCGCGCGTCCTGCGGCGTACCCTGCTCGGCCGCCTCGGGCGCAACCTGGCGGCGTTCACCGCCGTGTTCGCCCTCATCTGCCTCCTGCTGGAGGGGTTCGTCATGGGCCCCCTGGCCGACTTCGTGGCCGACAGCACGTCTACCTGGCGCGTGCTGGATTCGACGGACCGCTTCGAGGAGATCATGGCTGACCACGGCCTTGCCGGCGGCACCTCCTATCTGGACGACTTGACAGACCAGATGGCCAAGGAGGGGTTCCCCATAAACCCGGGTACCGCCGAAGACGCTCTGACCTGGGCTGACAAGGTGGGCATAACGGGGGTCTTCTCCGACGCCCCGGGCGGCGCCGGAATCAACGGGGGCGCCGTTGACTCTTCGGGCAGCGTGTCGGCGTCGGTTGTTCCCCGGGACGCGGTGGGCACGCCTTCGCCGCATTCCCTCCAAGAGGTGCTCGACGCGCTCGTGGCGACTGGCGCGGTGAGGCAGGCAAGCGAGGCGAGCGCGGCGCAGGCGGCGGCCATGGGCGTCCTGCTGGCCGGCGTGCCCGAGCGACTCTCCCTGGCGGTGCCCCAGGCCATCGGCGGCGTCAACGTCAACGAGCTTCTGCTCAACGCCTCGGTGATGGGCTACGGCCAGGAGGACCTGAATCAGCTGGTGGCCGAGGCCCTCAGGCAGTCCCAGACCGATGTCCACGACGAATGGAAGCAGCTGCCCGCCGCCGACCAGGCCGTGCAGCTGGGCGTCGCCTCGGCCAATCCCGTGTGGCAGGAGTCGCTCAACCCCGATGGCTACTGGCTTATCCGCGACGTGAGCACCTATGCGCTGATCAAGTCCTTCAAGCTGCCGATCATGGCTGCGGTGCTCGCGGCGGGGTGGCTCGTCATCGTGGTGATGGCGCTCAACCGGTCGCTGCGCTACTTCGACGATCTGTCCGAGGCGGTGGCGGGCCTGCTGGCCGACCGCGCCGCGCCCATCGAGCTGCCGCCGGGGCTCTCCATCGCCCAGAACGAGCTGGCCGTCATCCGCTCGCAGTCGCTGGCCGACGAGCGCGCCGCCCAGGCGGCCGAGCGCCGCAAGAACGAGCTGGTTGCCTACTTGGCCCACGACATCCGCACGCCGCTCACCTCCGTGCTCGGCTACCTCGACCTTCTGCGCGACGCCGCGGTGCTGCCGCCCGACACCCAGCGCAAGTACGCCGAGACGGCCTATGCCAAGGCCGAGCGCCTGGAGGGGCTCATCGGCGAGTTCTTCGAGATCACGCGCTACAACCTGCAGGCCATCCCCATCGAGCGCGAGAACGTGGACGTGCGGCTGTTCTGCCAGCAGGTGGCCGAGTCGTTCTTCCCCGAGACCTCGGCCCGCGGCATCGGGCTGCGGGTGGCCGCCCCGCCCGACGTGCGGTTTTTCATCGATCCCGACAAGCTCGCCCGGGCGCTCGGCAACGTCATGCGCAATGCCGTGGCCTACGCCGAGGACGGCACCTCCGTCGACCTGGCCGCCTCCTGCGACGGGCCGTGGGTGTCCATCGCCGTGCGCAACCGCGGCCGCGAGATATCCGAGGCGCACCTGGAGGCCATCTTCGAGAAGTTCTACCGCGAGGACGGCGCGCGCACGAGCGGCAGCGGCGGGGCGGGCCTGGGCCTGGCCATCGCCAAGGAGATCGTGGGCGCCCACGGCGGCGACATCACGGCCATGAGCCGCGACGGCGTGACCGTATTCACGCTGCGCGTCCCGCGCGAGGTGTCCTTCGCGCGCTCGCTGGCGAGCCGCGCCGCAGACGCGGAGGGAGGGGCGCCGGCCCGCTCGAGCCGCGGCCTTCGGGACGCCCGGCACGGGGACGACGCCTCCGCCATGACGCCGCTCACCGTGAAACCGGCGGGCCGTCCCGCGCGCCGGGCGTCCCGGAAGCGCTAAGATACGGGGGTCGGCGCCGCGATTACCCTCCTGGCGTCGGTGGCGGCCGGCCTCCGGGCAGGGCCGTCGCGAGCGCTGAGGGGCAGGCAACACGTCCCGGCGCGGCCGAGGCTGGCGGCGTCGGACCTCTCACGTCTCGCGCATGCATCGCGGCTTATCCCTAGTCTGCCGTATGCGATGCTTTCTTTCTTCCGGTGGCGCGGCCCCTCCCCAGGGCCTCGCCACCACCCCTTCCTCCGTTCCCTGGTTGTTTCGCGAAGAGCCCCCTTCCTTCACATCTTCGAAACATAGGGTGGCCATAATGGACGCCATCAACGCTACCCTCGCATCCCCCCAAGGAGGAAGAATGTCTGTTACCCGCATTGGCATCCTGGGCTATGGCAACCTCGGCCGCGGCGTCGAGCTGGCCTGCCGCGACAACGACGACGTCCAGCTCGTGGCCGTGTTCACGCGCCGCGATCCTGCGAGCGTCACGCCGCTGACCGAGGGCGTGGCGGTTTATTCCGCTGACGACCTGGCGGCCCACGCAGACGACGTCGACGTGCTGGTGCTGGGCGGCGGCTCGGCCACCGACCTGCCCGAGCAGACGCCGGCTTGCGCTCGCCTGTTCAACGTGGTGGACTCCTTCGACACCCACGCCAACATCCCCGCCCACTTCGCGGCCGTCGACGCCGCTGCGCGCGAGGGCGGCAAGGTCGCCATCATCTCGGCCGGCTGGGATCCGGGCGTGTTCTCCATCGCGCGCCTGTACGCCAACGCCGTGCTGCCCAACGGCGCCGACTACACCTTCTGGGGACGCGGCGTGTCGCAGGGCCACTCCGACGCCATTCGCCGCGTGCCCGGCGTGGTGGACGCGCGCCAGTACACGGTGCCCGTGCCCGCCGCGCTCGAGGCCGTGCGCGCCGGCGAGCGTCCCGAGCTGAGCACCCGCCAGAAGCACACGCGCGAGTGCTACGTGGTGGCGGAGGAAGGCGCCGACCTGGCCGCCATCGAGAAGGCCATCGTCGAGATGCCCAACTACTTCTCCGACTACGACACGACGGTCACCTTCATCAGCAAGGAGGAGCTCGACCGCGACCACGCCGGCATCCCCCATGGTGGCTCGGTCATCCGCACGGGCGCGACGGGCGCCGAGGGGCAGAACACCCACGTGATCGAGTACTCCCTCAAGCTGGACTCCAACCCCGAGTTCACCGGCAGCGTGCTGGTGGCCTGCGCCCGCGCCGCGTGGCGCCTGGCCGGCGAGGGCGTGGTGGGCGCCAAGACGCTCTTCGACATCCCGCCCGCGTACCTGAGCGCCGTCGACGACGCCGAGCTGCGTGCGACCTTGCTGTAGCCGCCTCACCTCAGCGCGACCGCCGTGGGCCCCTGGGAATGCAGCCGCCCCGGGGCCCACGTG
>CANSQW010000171.1 GCA_947649215.1 uncultured bacterium
TGCCCGAGGACTCCTGGGTGATCCGCGGCGCCTTCGACGCCGACACGGCCGCCGGCCCCACCGCCGGCGACGGCCCGGGCGCCTTCGAGGCCGGGCATGCCACCGCCCGCTTCAAGGAGGAGGCCGCCGCGAAGGCCGCCATGGCCGCCGTCGCGGGCGCCGCGAGCGCGCGGGTGGCCGCCGTCGAGAAGAAGCGCCGCACCGTGGCCGCCCCCGTGCCGTTCAACACCACGTCGCTTCTGGCCGCCGCCTCGTCCGAGGGCCTCTCGCCAGCGCGCACCATGCGCCTGGCCGAGTCGCTCTACATGGACGGCTACATCTCCTATCCGCGCGTGGACAACACCGTCTACCCTTCCTCGCTCGACCTGGCCGAGGTGGTGCGCACCGTGAGCGGCAACCCCGCCTACGCGCCCTACTGCAAGGAGCTTCTGGCCAAGGGCGCGCTCAAGGCCACCCGCGGCAAGAAGGAGACCACCGACCACCCGCCCATCTACCCCACGGCCAAGGCCACGCCCGACGACCTGCCTCCTGCTGAGTACAAGCTCTACAACCTGGTGGCGCGCCGCTTCCTGGCGACGCTGTCCGATCCCGCGGTGGTGGAGGGCACCAAGGTGTCCCTCGACGTGGCCGGCGAGCCCTTCGTGGCTAAGGGCGACGTGCTGGTGGAGCCGGGCTTCCGCGCCATCTACCCCTACGGCCTCAAGAAGGACGAGACGCTCCCGGCGCTTTCCGAGGGCGCCATGGTGGCCTTCAACGGCGCCACCTGCGCCAAGAAGCAGACCGAGCCGCCTGCGCGCTACAGCCAGGGTCGCCTCATCCAGGAGATGGAGAAGCTGGGCTTGGGCACCAAGTCCACGCGCCATGCCATCATCGAGCGCCTCTACACGGTCAAGTACATCCAGAACGACCCCATCGAGCCGAGCCAGCTGGGCATGGCGGTGGTGGACGCGCTCGACAAGTTCGCGCCGCACATCACGCACCCGGACATGACGGCCGACCTCGAGCAGAAGATGGACGACATCGCCGCCGGCGCCACCACGCGCGACGCGGTGGTGGGCACCTCGCGCAACCTCCTGTCCCAGGAGCTCGGCGAGCTGCTGCCGCATTCCGAGGACGTGAAGGAGGCCCTGGCCGATGCCGTGGCCGCCGACGCCTACGTGGGACCGTGTCCCAAGTGCGGCAAGGACCTGCAGATCCGCGCGTCGCAGAAGACCAAGTCGATGTTCATCGGCTGTGCCGGCTGGCCGGAGTGCGACGTGACCTACCCGCTGCCCAAGGGCAAGGTGGAGGCCGTGCCCGAGCCGTGTCCCACCTGCGGCATGCCCCAGGTGAAGGTGACCGCCTTCCGCGCCAAGCCGCGCACCGTCTGCATCGACCCCAACTGCGCCACTAACCAGGAGCCCGACGTGGTGGTGGGCCAGTGCCCGGTGTGCAAGGCTGCCGGCAAGGAGTCCAAGCTCGTGGCCCGGCGCAACCCGCGCACGCTCAAGCGGTCGGTGACCTGCGAGAACTTCGACGAGTGCGGCACGCGCTACCCGCTGCCGCAGTACGGGGCCCTCACGGCTACCGAGGAGGTGTGCGAGGCCTGCGGCGCGCCGATGGTCATCGTGACCACGGCCCGCGGCCCGTGGAAGCTCTGCCCCAACTTCGACTGCCCCGCCAAGGAGCAGGAGGAGGAGAAGGCCGGCGTGCGTGGCAAGGGCAAGGGCGCGAAGGGTGGCAGGCGCAAGGCGCCCGCCAAGAAGTAGGGGGCGCCCGCACAGGGAAGCGAGGGGCCGTCCGCGATAGCGCGGGCGGCCTTTTTTTGTGTGGAGGAGCGATTGGCGGGGGGGTGCGGGGCGCGGGCGAGGGCGCGGGAGCGCCCCTTTCGGGGTGCGGGCGAGGGCGTGGGCGAGGGGCGTGGGAGCGCCCCTTTGGGGGCTGGGCGCTTTTCTGCGTCTGATCCTGCGAGAAAGTGCGGGTCTGCATGCGAGGAGATCGTTGGCGCTGCGATTTCGTGCCGGCTTCGCCGGCGTAGGCGATGGCGACCTGGGATTATGCGAGTCAGGCTCGCCCCTTGCGGGCGAGCGGGCCGGCTCCTGCCATGCAAAGCCGCACTCTCTCGCAGAAAACGAGGTGTTTTTTCGCCCGATTCCATCACGTGGTGCCGACGCCTCACCGGGGGGCGCCAGCGCGCTCCGCTCGTCGGCGTGGCTCGCTAGTCCTCCCGTGGGCCTGGCGCCCCCCCCTCGCCCGCTTTTCCGGCTGCGGTCGCCGCGCGGGCTGTGCGCCGGTTGGCGGCGGCGCGTCAGCCTCGGCGTCATGTGGGCGTTTTGCGTCTTTCCGCACAAACGTAAATGGCCGTTTACAGGGGGATTCCCATACCCTGCTACGGTTCTCCCATGGCCATTTTCGTCTGGGGGATATCGGCGTTGGAGCTCTGGCGTAGCCGTTTTGACGCGCTGGCTCCTTCGCGTGCGCTCCCGCAGGCCTCCGCCCGCCCTGGCTCAGCCGCAGCGACCATCGGCTCCCTCGTCGACGGCTCAGTTGCCCGGCCGGTGCATGTCGAGGTTGCCTCCGCGGCCCTTCGGCCCCAGGTTGCCGGCGTGGTCGCGCATGTGCGAGGCCAGCCGCTTCCTCGTGGTGCCTACTATCGGCTTGGGGGCTCGCTGGCCTCTGACGACGCGACGGTCTATGTGGCGGGCCCGGAGGCCCTCTTCGTGCAGCTCGCCGCTGAGCTGCCCTTTCTCGAGCTGGTCGCGCTCGCCGCCGAGCTGTGCGCCGGCTACGTGCTCAGGCCGGGCGATGATCGGGGGTTTTCCTGGAGGCATCCGGTGACGACGCGGAGGTCGCTCGAGCGCTTCGTGGCCCGCTGCGAGGGCGCGCGCGGCGTGCGGGCAGCTCGGCGGGCGCTTCCGCTGGTGGCGGAGGGCGCCCTCTCGCCACCCGAGGCCAAGACCGCGCTCTTGGCCGCCCTCTCGACCCGTCGCGGGGGATACGGCTGCGGCATGCCCCTGATCAACTGCAGCCCTGACGGGCGGAGTCGCGTGTCGGAGCTGGTCGAGGCGGCCGACTCCGGGCGGGGCGTCGGCTCGTATGTGTGCGACCTCCTCTGGCCCGAGCGCGGCGTCGCCCTCGAGTACCAGGGCCGCGAGGCCCATGGCACGGAGCGGCTCGTGCGCGATGCGGTGCGCCAGGTGCGCTTGGGGGCGGCTGGCATCGATGTGGTGCCCCTCACCCATGAGCAGCTCGACGACGCGCTTCTGTTCCACGAGGTCATGATGGCGCTGATGCGGAAGTCGGGAACCCCCTGGCGCTGCACCGTGCCCGACTTCGCCGAGCGGCGGCGCGTCTTGAGGCGGGCGCTGCGCTGCCTGTCGACGGGCGCGTACCACCTCCGTTGAGGCGGGGGGGAGCGAGGCTGGGGCGTGCGGGGTCGCGGCGTTGGCGTGGATGGCCGCGCCTCCGGGCGCCCGACGTCGCGATTTCCTGCGAGAAAAGCCGGGTTTGCATGGGGCGAGGGGCGGGAGGGGTCGCGTTCGGCCCTCGACGCCGCGTCTCTCAAGGCGCTACCCGGGGAAACAGGTGGGGTGATGCCCGCGGTTTCCCCTCGGAGGCGGCCGCAGGCATGCAAACCCGCGCTTTCTCGCAGGAAATTGCGGAAAATCCTGCCCGGCTGCGCGCAGCCCGACGGTCGCAGCCGCCCGGGCGGGCGGAGCCCGACGACCGCAGCCGAGCGGGCGCCCCCCCCGGCGACCTTGTGCGTCTGCGGTGCGGCAGGCTAGGGGCGGGCGTCGGCCTCCACCTGGCGGTAGAGGTCGGCGCCGGTGACATCGACGGCCACGAAGACGGGGAAGTCGTCCAGCTCGAGGCGGCGCAGCGCCTCGGTGCCCAGATCTTCCCAGGCGACAAGCTCGCTTGCGGTTACATGGGTGGCGAGCAGCGCCGCGATGCCGCCGATGGCGCACAGGTAGACGCCGCCCGTGGCCTGGCAGGCCTCGGCGACGGCGGCCGAGCGCTTGCCCTTGCCGATGGTGGCGACGATGCCGGCCCCCATGAGCCGTGGCGTGGCGAAGTCCATGCGGCTTGCCGTGGTGGGGCCCACCGAGCCGAGCGGGCGCCCGGCGGCCGCGGGCGTGGGGCCGGCGTAGAAGAGCGTGGCGCCATCGAGGCCGAAGGGCAGCGCTCCGTCCGCGTCGAGCGCGGCCAGCGCGCGCTCGTGTCCCTGTCTCTTATACACATCTCCGAGCCCACGAGACTAAGGCGAATCGCG
>CANSQW010000172.1 GCA_947649215.1 uncultured bacterium
CCCCTCGCGGATGCGGATGACGCGGTCGGCGATGGCCGTGAACGCGGAGTTGTGGGTGACGAGCGCGACGGTCTTGCCCGTATCGCGGCAGGTGTCCTGCAGAAGCCGCAGGATGGCCTTGCCCGTCTCGTAGTCGAGCGCCCCGGTAGGCTCGTCGCACAGCAGGAGCTTGGGGTTCTTCGCGAGCGCGCGGGCGATGGCCACGCGCTGCTGCTCGCCGCCGGAGAGCTGCGCCGGGAAGTTGTCCATGCGATGCGCCAAGCCCACCTGTCGCAGCACGTCGGCCGCCGGCAGCGGATCGGAGCAGATCTGGCTCGCCAGCTCCACGTTCTCCAGCGCGGTGAGGTTCTGTACGAGGTTGTAGAACTGGAACACGAAGCCGATGTCGTGACGGCGGTAGAGCGTGAGCTCCTTGGCGGAGGCATGGGATACGTCGCGGCCGTCCAGCACGATGGAGCCGGACGTGGGCGAGTCCATGCCGCCGAGCATGTTGAGAAGCGTGGTCTTGCCCGCGCCGGAGGGCCCCACGATGACGACGAGCTCGCCGCGCTCGATGGAGAAGTCCATGCCGTCCACGGCGGCTACCTCCACCTCGCCCATCTGGTACACCTTGCGCACCCCGCGAAACTCGACGAACGCCACCAGCCACCTCCTGCCCGCTGAGAAAGTAGGTAAACACTCTTACTATACACGAGTTGGCCGCCACTCACGACACGAGGCGTCGAGCCTTCAGCACGTGGCGCACGCAACGCATGGCGCCAAGGCCGCAGCACGTGGCGCCGAAACCGCATCGCGTAGCGCCGCAGCGCGCGCCGTCACACTCGTGCCCATCCCGCGATATCTTTCTCGCTAACTCCGCAAACTGCTCCTCAACGCGGCCATGTTCTTTTGCGTTTTTCATGCTTTCACTCCCGAACGTAAACGGCCGTTTACAGCGTTTTACCTGATAGGACATACAGTATCCGCAGCAGATCTCTGCACGATCTGCCGGCACCCACCCAGAGCCATCGCTCTCACCCTGACGGCATCTCACCCGAGTGATCGCATTATTGTAAATTCAGTTTCTATTTATTGCATTCACCCGATTCACCCCCTATGATGCGGAGGAGAACATGACGAAGCGACGAGACGTGGTGCGGTTCTTCACCGAGCGTGGGTTCTGGTCGAAGGGCGGCACCAAGCACGAGAAGTTCACCAACGGTAAGGACACCATCCTCATCAAGCGCCATCGGGAGATAGAGGATGCGGTGTTCGAGAAGCTGAAGAAGGACGCAGGCCTCAAGTAGCGAGGAAGTGGTGCCATGCAGTACACCTACGAGTTCGAGATGTGGCGCAGCGAACAGAGCTGGTGCCTCGCCCCCTTCGGAATCCCGGGGGCCACCCAGGGAAACGATGTGGAGGACGCCTGCGAGTCCGCAGCCGACCTGCTTCGAGAGACGATATGCGATTACCTCATGCGGGGTGATGAGCCCCCTGCTCCCCGCTTCGGTAATGAGCCCGAGCGCGGCGGCATCCGCGTCATCGTCTCCGTCGACGCCTCCCTCGCCGACATCCCCAGGATGTCGGCCTCCCAAGCAGCCACGGCGCTGGGAGTCAGTCGCTCCCGCATCTCGACCATGATCGGCGCCGGGCTCCTCGACGGCTGGAGGGACGGCCGCAACACCTACGTCACTATCGCCAGCGTGGAGGCGCGCCGATCTGACCCCCGCCCCGCGGGCCGCCCGCGCGCGAATTCGCATCGTTCCGTCGACTAGGGATCCCGACAAAAAAAGGCGGCACCCAGATGGGTGCCGCCTTCGGCTCTCGAGGGGGGCTCGCGGGGATTAGCTCGCGAAGATCTCGATGGTGTCGCCGTCCTTGAGCGTGACCATGGCCTTCTTCCAGGTGCGGGTCTTGCCGGCCTGGTAGCGCATGCGCTTGGGCTTCGGCTTCACGTTCAGGGTGTTCACCTTGACCACCGTCACGTTGAAGATAGCCTCGATGGCCTGGCGGATCTCGACCTTGTTGGCGTCCTTGGCCACCTCGAAGGTGTACACGTTGTTCTCCATGGCATCATAGCTGTGCTCCGTGATGACGGGGCGGATGATGACCTCGCGGGGATCCTTGTTCATTTATGCAAGCACCTCCTCGATATGCTTGAGGGCCTGCTCGGTGATGACGAGGGCCTTGTTGTCGATCAGCTCGTAGGTGTTGATGTCGCTCACCGGAACGATGTTCACCTTCTGCAGGTTGCGGAAGGACAGGAAGGTCTCCACGTCCTCGTTGCCGATCACCAGGGTGATGCGCTTGTCCTCCAGGCCGAAGGCCTTGAGGAACGCCACGGCGTCCTTGGTGCGCGGCTGCTCGAAGGGGAACTCCTTGACGATGACGAGCTCGCCGTCGGCCAGCTTGGCCGAGAGCGCGCTGCGCATGGCCAGCTTGACCTCCTTCTTGTTGACCTTCTGGTCGTAGGAGCGGGGATGCGGGCCGAACACGGTGCCGCCGCCGACCCAGTGGGGCGCGCGGATCGTGCCCTGGCGGGCGCGGCCGGTGCCCTTCTGGCGCCACGGCTTCTTGCCGCCGCCGCGAACCTCGCCGCGGGTGCGGGTGTCATGCGTGCCCTGACGCCAAGAGGCGCGCTGCGCCTTGACGACGAGGTGCATGACGTGGATGTTCGGCTCGATGCCGAACACGGAGGGAGCGAGCTCGGCGGTGCCGACGCCCTCGCCCTTCACGTCTTTGATCTCAATGGATGCCATAGTAGTTGGTCTCCTTGTAACGTAACCGGACTTAAGCCATGCGCACGCGAACCAGGGCGTTCTTGCCGCCGGGCACCGCGCCCTTCACGAGGATCAGGTTCTGGTCCTCGTCGATGCGAACGACCTCGAGGTTGCGCACGGTCACCGTGTCGCAGCCCATGTGGCCGGGAAGGCGCAGGCCCTTGAACACGCGGGACGGCGTGGCGCACTGGCCCACGGAGCCGGGGGCGCGGTGGAAGTGCGCACCGTGGCCGCCCGGGCCGCCGGCGAAGCCGTAGCGCTTCATGACGCCCGCGAAGCCCTTGCCCTTGGACGTGCCGGTCACGTCGACCTTCTTCACGTCGGCGAAGGCGGCGACGGTCTGGGTGTCGCCAGACTGGTACTCGCCGGCGTTCTCCACGCGAACCTCGCGCAGGTAGCGCTTGGGCTCGATGCCCTGCTTCTCGAAGTGGCCCGCCATGGGCTTGTTCACGCGGCGCGGCTTCACGTAGCCGAAGGCCAGCTGCACGGCCTCGTAGCCGTCGGTGTCGGTGGTCTTCACCTGGCAGACCGTGTTCGGCTCCGCCTGGATGACGGTCACGGGGATGACCGTGTCGTCCTCGGCGAAGATCTGGGTCATGCCGATCTTCTTGCCGTAGATAGCGTTAATCATTCTTCAACACCCCTTACAGCTTGATCTCGATGTCGACGCCGGCGGGGAGGTCGAGGCGCATCAGCGAGTCCACGGTGTTGGGCGTGGGCTCGAGGATGTCGATCAGGCGCTTGTGGGTGCGCATCTCGAACTGCTCGCGGGAGTCCTTGTCCACGTGGGGCGAGCGGATGACGCAGTACAGGTTGCGCTCCGTCGGCAGCGGGATGGGACCGGAAACCTTGGCACCCGTCTTCTGGGCGGTATCGACGATGAGCTTCGTGGACTGGTCCACGATCTCATGATCGTACCCCTTCAGGCGAATGCGAATCTTTTGATTAGCCACTTAGCTTACCTCCAATGAAAGCTTCGATGGGGCGACCTAGGCGTTGCCGCCGGCCTTGCTGATAATTTCCTCTGCGACGCTCTTGGGCACCGGCTCGTAGGAGTCGAACTGCATGGTGTACACAGCGCGACCCTGGGTGCCGGAGCGCAGGTCGGTGGCGTAGCCGAACATCTGGCTCAGCGGAACCTTGGCCTCGATGACGACGGCGCTACCGCGCTGCTCCTGGCCCTGGATGAGGCCGCGGCGGCTCGGGATGTCGCCCATGACGAAGCCGGTGTACTCCTCGGGGGTCTCCACCTCGACGGCCATGACGGGCTCGAGGATGACCGGGTCGGACTTCTTCAGCGCGTCCTTGATGGCCATGGAGCCGGCCACCTTGAACGCCGCCTCGGAGGAGTCGACGTCGTGGTAGGAGCCGTCGATCAGCTCGACGCGCACGTCCTCGACCGGGTAGCCGGCGAGCACGCCGGAGTTCAGCGCCTCCTGGATGCCCTTGTCGATGGAGGGGATGTACTCCTTGGGCA
>CANSQW010000173.1 GCA_947649215.1 uncultured bacterium
GCCTCAAGGCGCGCGTTGGCCGCATCGAAGGCCTCGTTCGTGTTTGCGCGCGAGAACCCGGGCGCCACCACGCTGCCGGCGGCGGCCACCTGCTCGCCGTGCTCATCGGCCAGCGCGCGCCCGTCGCCCATGCCGTCGGTCACCTCGCCCTTGAAGGTGCAGTTGGCGGTGCCGTCGGGGTTCCAGGCGGGCGAGCGCACGCCGTTTTCCTGGTCGGGGTAGTCGAAGCCCGAGCACGCTGGCCGCGTCTTGCCGGCCAGGCGCGCCGCGAAGTTGGCCGGCTCGTTGGTCAGCCAGAGCTTCGCCAGGTGCGCCGCGTGGGTGGGCTTCACGTCGAAGGCCCAGTTGAGCTCCGACTTCTCCGCCACCGTGCTCTCGGAGAGCCGCTCGAACTCCTCCTTGAGTGCCGCCAGCCGCGCATCGATGCGCCCCGTGCCCTCGTAGAGCACCTCGTCCAGGCGCCGCATCTGCTCGCGCGCCTCGCGGATGCGCGCATCGGTGGCCGCCGCCATGTCGGCGTCGAGGATGCCGTGCTCGCCCTTGATGCGGTTGAGGTCAAGCGCCGCGTCGTAGGTGGCCTCCACCATCTCGTCGTTGGACATGTAGGTGCTCTCGTAGTTCATGATGTGCTTCCACGAGGGCAGGATCATGCGCTCGCGGTGCTCCTCGAACGTCCGCGCGCGCAGCTTGTAGCCGTAGGCCTCGGGGTTGTCGAAGGCGATGGACCCCACGTCCAGAAACGGCGCCATGGGGCTCGTGAGCACCACCAGGCGCGGGTCGTAGCCCACGCGCTCGTAGAGGTGGCGCACGTACTCGCCCGTCTCGCGCACGCTCGCGGCGGTCTGCTTGGGGATGCCGGTCATGAAGTACAGGTCGAACCGCTCGCAGTTGGGGTGCGCGAGCGCGTCGACGATGGTGTCCTCCAGCTCGCGCATGGTGTAGTGGCCCTTGCCGAAGGCCTTGCGCACGTCGTCGTCGTGGCTCTCGGCCGATATCTCCACCGACCAGCTCTTGAGGTTCTCGTCGAGCATCGAGTAGAAGTCGTCGCCCCCCGGCGGCGGGCCGAAGAACTCGAAGCCGATGGGGTTGTTCACCTTGCCCTTGAGGCCGGTGATGAACTCGCGGGTGTACTCGGGGCCGGCCTGCAGGAAGTCGTTGAGCACGAAGATGGGCCCCCACACGTGCTCCTGCACGTGCTGGATGTCGCGAATGAGCAGCTCGGGGGCGCGCCACGCCACGCGGCGGCGCCCGAAGTGGTTCTTGAAGGCGTAGGCCGACCCGCCGCAGGTGGCGCAGTTGCGCGAGCAGCCGCGGCAGGTGAGCGAGGCGGTCACCGGGTAGGAGAGCCATCCCTTCATGGGCAGGTAGCTCGTCATGTCGTGGTGGCGCAGGACGCCCTTCATGGGGTAGTCGTAGTCAAGCGAGATGGCGTTCATGTCGTCGGGCACCCACGACAGCGGGTTGATGTGCACCGCGCCCGTGGCGTCCTTCCAGGTGAGGTTGGGGATGTCCGACAGATCGCCGATGGGCGTGTGCGTGCGCGCCGCCCGGCTCACGCGCTCGACGAGCATGCGCATGGGCTCCTCGGTGGAGTCGCCGCGGAACACGTAGTCGATGCAGTCGTAGGCGATGAGGTCCTCGTGGAAGATGGACGACGACAGCCCGCCGAACGAGACGGGCACGTCCGGGTGGAGCCGCTTGAGTATCTTCGCCACCTCGATGGAGCCGTGGCAGTGCGGCATCCAGTGCAGGTCGATGCCGAACAGGCGCGAGTCGAGCCGCGCCAGGTTGCGCTCCACGTCGAAGTTGCGCTTGTGCAGCATCATCGACGCGAGGTTGTAGATGCGGGCGCGCAGCCCGTGGCGCTCGAGGTACTCGCACAGGGTGGTGAGCCCGAGCGGGTACATCTCGAAGATGGGCGTGGAGGGCACCATGTCCGACACCGGTCCGTACATGATGGAGCGCTCGCGGAAGTCGTAGGTGGCGGGCGCGTGTATATAAGTGATGTCCATAGTCTGCATAATAGTGCGGAGTATAGCAGGGCGGCGGCCCTGCGGAGCGGGGAAGGCGGCGGGCCGCCCGGCTGGCCCCTCGCGCGGCCCCTCGGCCCCGCTCGCCTCCGCCCGCCTTCCCCCTCATTTCGCGCATAAGCTGTGTGTCTGGGGGCCTGCCCCGGCGGCCAGTGCTATCATGCAAGTCTCTATGTAAACCGCGCGCGGGCTTCGCGTCCTGCGCGTTCGAGCCGACGAGAGGGTCATATGCTTATCTGCGCACAGTACATCCTCCCGGTCACCTCCGAGCCCCTGCGCAACGGCGCCATCCTCGTGCGCGACGGTGTCATCCGCGACATCGGCGACGTGGACATGCTGCGCCTGCGCTATCCCGAGGAAGAGGTGCTCGACTACGGCGTGTCCGCCGTCATGCCCGGCCTCATCGACCTGCACACCCGCATGGAGAACTCCGTCATGCGCGGCCTGCTCTCCGACGTCCCCTACGCCACCTGGCTCATGGCCCTGGCCGAGAAGGCGAGCGCCATGGAGATGGCCGACTGGTTCGACTCCGCCATCCTCGGCGGCCTGGACGCCCTCTCCAGCGGCATCACCACCGTGGCCGACATCACCGCCACCGGCGCTGCCTGCACCGCCGCCCAGAAGCTGGGCCTGCGCGCGGTCATCTACCGCGAGGTGGGCGCCATGGACAAGAACCGCGTCGACTACGCCGTGCATTCCGCCCAGAAGGACATCCTCCACTGGCGTGAGGAGGTCGACTCCTCCCGCGTCACCATCGGCGTCGCGCCGGCGCCGGTCTTCACCAACCACCCCTCCGTGTTCGCCCGCGTGAGCGACCTGGCCTGCAAGGAGGGCCTGCCGGTGGCCATGCGCCTGGCCGGCAGCCGCGAGGAGTTCAACTTCGTCATGTACGGCTCGTCGCCGTTCGCGGTGCACACCATGGACGCCAAGCGCGGCTACGTGGAGATCCCGCCGTGGCTGCCCACTGGCGTCACCCCGGTGCGCTACGCGCTCAACTGGGGCGCCTTCGACGCGCCCAACGTCATGGTCGTCCACGCCGTCCACGTGACGGACGAGGACGTGAAGAAGCTGCGCGAGCACAACGTGTCAGTGTGCGTATGCCCCCGCGCCAACTCCCAGCTGGGCATGGGCGTGGCGCCCCTCGACGAGTTCTTGCGCGCGGGCCTGCGCGTGGGCCTGGGCACGGACTCGCCGGCCGCTACGGACACGACGGACATGCTCACCGAGATGCGCCTGGGCATGCTGCTCCAGCGCTCGGTCAACACCCGCCGCTTCCTCGACACCTCCACCATCCTCGAGCTCGCCACCATCGGCGGCGCCCGCGCCCTCGGGCTGGAGGACAAGATCGGCTCGCTGGAGATCGGCAAGCGCGCCGACATCATCGCCGTCGACCTGTCCAGCTCGCATCAGGCGCCCACGGGCAACCCGGTGTCGGCTGTGGTCAACACCACCACCGCCGCAGACGTGCTGCTCACCATGGTGGACGGCAGGATTCTCTATGAGAAGAACAAGTGGCACGTTGACGTGGAGGTGGCCAAGAACATCGCCCGCGTCATCGAGATTCGCAGCAAGCTGAGGGCCTAGCATGGCACAGACCAACAAGAAGCAGAACAAGCAGAAGCAGAGCCTCACCCCCGCCCAGCGCGCCGAGCGCGTCCGCGCGGCGCAAGAGCGCGAGCGCCGCGCCAAGGAGAAGGCCGAGGCTGCTGCCAAGACCAAGAAGATCTTCACCATCGTCGTCTGCGTCATACTGGTGCTCGCCCTGGGCATCCCCACCATGGCGCTCACCGTGCTGTCGCTCTAGGGCGCCGCACCGATCCGAGAAAGGACCGCATCCGTGTTTGGTATCGGAGGATTCGAGCTCTTCCTCATCCTGCTGTTCGGGTTCCTCATCTTCGGGCCCGACAAGCTCCCGGCCATGGCCAAGACCCTGGGCAAGGCCATCGCCAAGTTCCGCAACGCCCAGGAGGAGATGACCGGCGTGCTCAAGGGCGAGGTGTTCGACAAGGACGCCGACGAGCCCTTCAAGAACCCGCTGGACGCCCTGGACAACGCCGCCGCCAAGGCGAGCAAGGTCACTGACCAGGCGAAGAAGGCCGCCACGCAGGCGCACGAGAAGGCCGAGAGCTTCTCGGCCCGCAAGGCGCGCTACGACCGCGAGCGCGCTGCCAAGAAGC
>CANSQW010000174.1 GCA_947649215.1 uncultured bacterium
CCTCAGCCGACGGGCGCCCCAGCCGACGGGCGCCCCAGCCGGCGCCCCCCCCGACTCGGCGTCCCCGCGCCTGGCGGGCTGCCCGATCCGCCCCGACCCTGCAGCCCGCACGTTCCCGGCGCGCTACTTCCCGAGCGCTTTCGCCACGTCCTCGAGCGCGCTGGCACCCGGGCCCTCGCCGAAGCCGTCGGCGAACGAGCTCGGCAGCACGACGGTGCCGCCCGTCTCGCGCACACTCTCGTACATGAGGTGCATGCGGCGCACGTCGAGCGCGTTCTCGTTGCCGTCGTAGGCCTCCCCTATCTCGGTGGCCATGTCGGCGATGGCCTGCTCGGCCTCCATGAGGATGATGCGCGCCTTCTTCCGCTGCTCGGCCTGGGCCTCGAGCGACATGGCCTCCTGCAGCGCCTCGGGCACGATGATGTCGCGGATCTCCACTGACAGCACCGTGATGCCCCACTCCGACACCTTCTCGTCGAGCACCTTCGTCAGCTCCTGGTCGAGCTGGTTGCGGCGGATGGTGATGCCGGCCACGGTGGAGCGGCCGATGGCGTCGCGCAGCGCCGTCTGGGCGGCCAGCTGCACGGCCAGGCTATAGTTGTTGATCTCCAGGCACGCCTTCTCGGCGTCCCACACCATCCAGTAGAGCACCGCGTCGATGTCGAGCGGGATGAGGTCGGCTGTGAGGGTCTCCTTGGCGCCGAAGGGGACGGAGCGCGTGCGCATGTCCACGTAGAGCGCGCAGTGCTCGACGATGGGCCAGGTGAACACCAGCCCCGGACCCGACACGCGGTTGAGACGGCCCAGGCGCAGCACCACGATGCGCTCCCACTGCTGGCAGACGTGGATGCCCGACACCGCCAGCCACCCGAGGGCGACGCCGACCACGATGCCGCCGAGGCCCAACTCGCCTGTCACCGCTGCCCACACGGCCTGCACCAGGCCGAACGTCACGGCCAGCAGCGCAGTCGAGAAGATGAGCGCCCCCGCACGCGACGCGGTACGGTCGGTCTCGATCACCTGGGAGTCGACGATGATGCCGCGGCGCCCCTGCAGGGCGGCGCGCTCGCGCAGGACGTCCTCGGAACCTCTTCCCCCTCTAGCCATTTCCGCGCTCCCTTTCCATGTCGTGGATCTTCTTCTTGATGCGCTTGCTCACGTCGTCGAAATCGAGTCCCATGGCCAGGCAGGCGTCCACGCAGTCCTCGATGAGCGTGTCGACCGACTCCAGCTTCTCGCTCTTCTCGGGGCTGATCTCGCGGACGATGGTGCCCTTGCCGGGGCGCGACTCGATGTAGCCCTCGTCCATCAGGCTGATGTAGGCCTTGTTGACCGTGTTGAAGTTGATGGATATCTCGGCCGCCAGGCCGCGCACAGTGGGGAGCTTCTCGCCCGGCTTGAAATGGCCCGTGGCGATGAGGTACGCGAGCCGGTTGCGCAGCTGAAGCCACGGCGGCAGGTCGCTCTTCTTGTCTACCTCGAACAGAACCACGGGGCGGGGCTTCCTTTCATCGGGGCGGCCGGGAGGCGCGGCGCGCGTCGGGCGCCGGCCGGCGTGCGTTCGTCATCTGCCCATTATGCACGTCTCAGCCCATCCCGAGGGCGGCGGCGACGGAAGCGGCCATATCCGGCGCCGCTCCCGCCCGGACGACGCACCAGCGCAGCGCGAGGCCGCCTGCCAGGGTGCAGACGGAGACGGCGAGGGCCAGGCGCGGGGTCGCATCGCGGACAAGCAGGTCGGCAAGGAGGGGAACGGCCAGGCCAAGCGCGACCGCGATCGGCCAGAACGCAAGCGCGAGGCGACCAGCCAGCAGGGTGACCGCTGACTCCCCTCCCGCGCCACCCGCCGCGAGGGCCGCGGCCAGCAGCGCGACGAGAACCACCGCCTCCGCCGCAACGACGAGCGCGTCAGCACGGGAGACGAGACGCAGGGTGACGGAGAACGCCCCGGGCGACGGCCCGAGAACGACGGCGCCGACCAGAAGCGCAAGGCCCGCGGAGGCCGACGACGCGACGAAGAGCGCCGCGAGCCAAGGTGAGTTCCAGAAGGGGACGGCCGGCAAGCTGGCCAGGAAGAGCCCCGTATAGGCCATGACCGCCCCGGCGGCCACCAGGCACCCGACGCGTGCGCCGGCGACAAGCCAGAGCGGCAGCCGCGACGCGCCGAAGGCCCACAGGCCGACGAGCGGCGCGGCGCACAGCACGAGAGCCGTCAGCAGGTAGGCGCCCACTGCGATGTAGCTGGGCGAGGGAGCCAGGAAGAGCGCGAGCAGGCGATCGGGCCGACCGAGATCGGCCATCAGGCAGAACATGCCCAGGAGCACGGCGGCCAGGCCCGCTCCGTAGGCCGGCCCGAGGAAGGGACGAAGCGTCTCGCATGGGATGACGGAGGCTCGGAGGGCGCAGATGCCTGCGCGCGGGCCAGTCGAACGGACGAGCGAGACGCGAGGCAGGCGGAGAACGCGGCGCGCAGGCTGGGCGGAAGCCGCGCCGGGACGGGGGTCGACGAGGGCGCGGCGCGCATCACGGGGCGTGAGCAGCTCCAGCACCGCGGCAGCCGCGAGGGCCCCGGCGCCGGCGCCAGCCAGGAACAGGTAGCAGACCGTCAAGTCGCCGATCACGCCTCCCCCTCCCCCGTCGCACGCCGGCTGCGCGGCGCATTAGCCTAGGACAACTTGCGCGTCCATGGTAGCGGGGGCGACCCCCTGCTGGCAAGAGGCGTTGCACCCGGCGGAAGGTGCGCCCCCCGCCCTGCGCTTGGCACGGGGGGTCGCAGGCGAGCGCGACGGGGCGAGGCGCGAGGGGCGGGACGCGAGGGAGGGAGCGAGGTCGCGGCGGGACGCGGCGCGGCTGCCCGCGAGGGCGTTCAGGAGCGGGCGAGGCGGGGCACGGCGCGGCGGAGCAGGGGCGCAGGCGATGGAATGCCCGGCTGCCAGGACGCGGGCCGGCGCCGCTCTTCGCGATGCGGACGACCAGACGGAAGGCCCCCGCCCCTCCCTCGCGCGCCGCCTTTGCTCCGCCGCGCAGACCTTCCGGTCAAACTGGCCAAAAAAGACGACTTGACGACGGGACGCGGCGGGCATCGGAGACGTCGCTCGGCAAAACCCCAGGTCGCGTTAAGGCGGGAAAGGCCGACGTGGCCGAGCATGCCACAAGCGGGGCGGCAAATGCGTGGATTCCGTCGTCAAATCGACTTTTTTGGCCATTTTGGGCAGGGGATCTGCACGCTCACGGGGAGCAAGCGCCGGAAGTGAAAAAGACGGCCCGCCGAAGTGGCGGGCCGTCTTACCACTCCGGCGCTCAAGACGCCGGGGAGGCGGGCGGCGGCACGGAGGGGAGGGTGCCGCCGCAAGGAGAGGGCTAGTCCCGCGGACGCAGGGGCAAGAACTTGACGCCCAGGAGGAACACGAGCACGGCCAGGGCGGCAACGCCCAGGCACACGCCCCACTCGATAGGCGCCGGCCAGTACACCATGCCCTGGTAGGCGCCGGCCATGCCGGACTCCCAGTTGGTAATGGTGAACGGGGTCATGACGCCGGCCATGTCCAGGTTGGCGATCTGAAAGCCGCCCACGAGCAGCTGCACGCGCTTGCACAGGATGCCGATGATGGCGAGCACCGAAGCCACCGCGATGAGCGGGTTCGTGCGCAGGCTCGGCGTGAAGCAGATGACGGCGCACACCGCACAGCCGACGATCTCCACCCAGAAGAAGGGGGCGAGCGCGCCAGACGTGAGCATGGCCACCACCTCGGCGCCACCTGCGGCCGGGAAGGCCTCGGTCAGCAGGTCGCAGCCGAAGAAGTACAGGTCGACCACGACGAAGGCGCCCAGGAGCTTCACGAGCTTCACCTGGTTCTCGCGCGAGAACTCCAGGTAGCCGGCCTTGGAGAGGGCCATGCACACAAGCATCACGAGCGCGGTGCCGCACACGAGCGCCGAGGACACGAACCAGGGGGCGAGCAGGGCGGTGTGCCACATCTCGTGCCCCTGCTGGAGCCCGAAGATCCAGGCGGTCACGGAGTGCACGAGCACGGCGCAGACGAGGGCCACCACGCTGATGACGCGCAGCGCCGTGTGCGACACCTTGCCCTTGTCGGCCTGCACCTGGGCCCAGAGGTAGGCGCAGGAGAGGATCAGGTAGGTGCCCAGCACGATGATGTCCCACATGAGCGGCGAGCCCAGGTTGGAGTACGCGAACAG
>CANSQW010000175.1 GCA_947649215.1 uncultured bacterium
AGGTGCCTCCGTGGCGGGGCAGACATCGGGCGCGACGCGTGGCGCGGGCGCGCCGGTTGCGGGCGGCGCGCTGCCTGACGCGCTGCTGCAGAGCCTGCGCAACCCGGCGGCGCTCCAGCGCATGTGGCAGTCGGTGCTCGCCGCCTTGAAGAAGGGCAAGGCGGCCTACGGCGTGCTCTTCCTCAACACGAAGGCTGTCTTTGACGAGGCCTCCGGCACCCTGGCCGTCGAGTTTCCCGCCGAGAACGACTTCGCCTTCAAGACCGCGCAGGGCGCCGGCGTCCAGGAGGAGCTTGGCCGCGCCATCGCCCAGGCGTGCGGCGTGGCGATGCCCTTCATGCTGACGAAGGCGGGCGCCCGCTCCGCTGGCGCGGCGGCTGTCGTCCAGCCTGCCGCCTCGACCCAGGCTGCCCAACCTGCGGGAGGCTTCCAGCCGGCGCAGGCCTCGGGGCAGGTGGCGGTCATGCAGTCCGCTGCGCAAGGCGCCACGGCCGCAGCTGCCGCGGGTGCTGCGGGTGGAGCGGGAGCGGCTGGTGCCGCAGGCGTAGCGGCTACGACAGCTGCGGCTGGCGCGACGGGCGGAGCGTCTGCTGGCGCCGGCTCGGCAGCCGGTGTCGCCGGTGGTGCCGGTGCGGCTGCTGCGGGCGCCGGCTCGCCTGGCTCCCCGAATGGGGCCAGCGCGGCCCCGGCAGATCCGAGCGCGGTGCGCGGCCATCACGGCATCGATGCGATGACCGGTGCATCGATGCAGCCTGGTGCTGCCGAGCGCGGCTACGGCGCGTCGGCCTACGACGAGGTTCCGGTGGATCTCTACGACGAGGTGCCCTACGATGATTCCGGTTACGGCGCCTTCGACGCGTCGTCCCCGGCGCCCCAAACGAGTGTTTCACGTGAAACACCGGGATCCGCCCCAACGGCGGCGCCTCAGGGGTCGGCGACTGCGTCCGCCCCGGCTGGCGCCGTTCCCGCAGCTGGCGCTGCTCCCGCGGCCGGTGCCGCGCCGTGGGAGGACGGCCCCGCGCCTGCGGCGGCAGGGGGGGAGCCCTCGCAGGACGACCTCAACGCCATGCTTGCCTTCGGATTCGGCGAGGGCGTCGGATTCACCGAGGTGTAGCCCGCGCTGGCGGTTCGTGCCGGCGCCCCCTTTGCCTGCTCGGCCGTCGCGCGCTGGCGTCGCCTCCGGCTGATCGCGTCTCGTGCGTTTCGGCGGGACGCGCTATAGTGTTTCCCGGCCGTCTCGGCGGCCCTGATGAGATGTCGCTACCAACGAAGGAGCATTCGCCATGGATATGAAGAAGATGATGAAGCAGGCCCAGAAGATGCAGCTTGAGGCGGCCCGCGCCCAGGAGGAGATCACCCAGATGGAGTTCGAGGCCACGGCCGGCGGCGGCATGGTCAAGGTGGTGGCGATGGGCGACATGAGCATCAAGTCCGTGAGCATCGACCCCGAGGCCGTTGACCCGGAGGACGTGGAGATGCTCGAGGACATGGTGATGGCTGCCGTGAACGAGGCCCTGCGCAGCGCCACCGAGGCCACTAACCAGCGCATGAACGCCGTCATGGGCGGCATGAAGATCCCCGGCCTGATGTAGGTCGCCCAGTTTCCTCCCCACCCTCGCCGCAGAATGTTTCACGTGAAACATTCGTACGAGAAAACGTCGGTCGCTGCGTCACGGCGCGCGGCCGGAGTGCGGCTTCACCTTGTTCCGAGGAGTATCCATGCAGTCAGCCCCCGCCATCCAGAAGCTGCTCGATGAGCTTGAGCGCCTGCCCGGCGTGGGGCCGAAGTCTGCCCAGCGCATGGCGTACTGGATCCTCAATTCCGACCGCGCCACGGCGCTGCGCCTAGCCGAGGCCATCGCAGAGGTGAAGGATACCGTGCATTTCTGCTCGCGGTGCTTCAACTACGCGGAAGCCGACCTCTGCGAGATCTGTGCGAGCGCCAAGCGCGACCAGGAGGTTCTGTGCGTGGTGAGCGAGCCGCGCGACATCCCGCCCATCGAGCGTACCGCCGTGTTCTCGGGCGTGTACCACGTGCTGGGCGGGGCGCTCTCGCCCATGGAGGGCGTCGGCCCCGATGAGCTGCGCATCGCCGAGCTGCTGGCGCGCCTGGCCTCCGAGCCGGTGACCGAGGTGGTTCTGGCCACCAACCCTAACATCGAAGGCGAGACGACGGCTGCCTACCTCGCGCGCCTCATCAAGCCGCTCGGCATCACGGTGACGCGCCCCGCCAGCGGCCTGCCCGTCGGCGGCGACCTGGAGTTTGCCGACGAGGTGACCCTCGGCCGAGCCCTCGAGACCCGCCGCCCGCTGTAGGCGAGCGTTCGCTTCCTATAGAAATAGGGCAGATTGCCCTGGTCGGGCTTCCTCGCCTAAAGACGAGTCGAGCCCTTCGGAAAACGGGGGCTAGAAGCCAGAAAACGTGCTTCATTTAGTCGCAAGGCACCAGATTGAGACCAACGAAGCAGGGCGAAAGCAGAGTGCTGAATTGGTGTAGCGAAATTTCGCATGAGGGGC
Organism: uncultured bacterium; assembly: GCA_947649215.1. GTDB lineage: Bacteria > Actinomycetota > Coriobacteriia > Coriobacteriales > Eggerthellaceae > Enterorhabdus. The sequence continues at coordinate 2,518 of CANSQW010000175.1, forward strand.
TCTGAAGCGACAGGTCGGCTATCACGTCCGGGCCGGGATTGAGCGTGCCCGTCCGCAATCGTTGGAACACAGAATGCCGTTCGAGCACCTCCGGCGGCCGTGGTATGATCGCCGGAGGTGCTCCGTCACGTCCGGGCGGCCTCGAGAGAGGAGATGCCTATGGACGCGCAAACCGTTACCGCCACCTGCGAGATACTGCTTGTGTTCATCGGGATCATCGGCCTTCTGCTGGTGCGAAGGGAATGACGGACGGCGTTGGGAAATGAGAAGGCCGGGCTAGCTTTGACGGGCGGCCCGGCCTAGACAGATAACCGATGCTGCCCGGGTAGGCGGGGCACCGATTGGCTTCATCATAGCACACCAAGAGTCCTATTGGGAACACTGCGAAGCCGCCAGCCCTTCGTGCGCACCAGCCGTCGGCGGTGTACGGAGCCGCCCGTTTTGGGTGGCGGCATTCTGGCTAGCAGCAAAACATGGTCGGTGTGACGCACGATGAGCGGCAATCCGGAGATGCTTATCAAAAAAGATAGGCCCGAAGCTGTACGAGTTTCGGCCGAGGTGGAGCAGATCGCATAGCTGACGGGAGGCGCGCATGTACACGAAGGGCTACAAGGTCTACGCGAACAGGGGCGAGGAGCGGCTGACCCTCGCGCTCCAGACGGGAGGCGGCAAGATGCGGATCCTGGAGCCGAGGCAGACCCGCTTCGGGTGCGACACCCTGTACGAGTTCAAGCACCCCAGGGTACGCGTCGAGAGCCGCCCCCGCGAGTTCCGCGCCGGGTTCTTCAACCAGATAGACACCGACTGGTACGTCACCATAAGCGACCCGACCGCCGGCGTAGTGACCCTGCTCTGCTCCAGCAAGGGAGACGCCTTCGCGATCCAGAGGTACGCCGAGAAGAAGATGAAGTAAGCCTCGCGCATCACAGGGCGGCAACCCTAGCACGAGGCTCTTGGGTGTCATCCTGCTGAAAGGCGAACAAGATGAGCGAAGTCGTAGCGGAGTCATCTTCTGCAATCCTGAAAGGCGTCCATACGCTTGATTTCCGTTGGCTCGGAGTTCTTGGCGAAGGCTCGTCTTGCAGAAATGCAAAACGACCCGCACAGATTCATGCGGGCCGTTCGTGGCTTCGTTCTGTGCGCAGATCCTGTCCCCTCCAAAAACAGAACTGCGCCCTGACGAAGCGTAATGGTCGAAGCGAATTCACGCTCCTCGCTTAATTCAAAACAAGAGTATATCAGGCTGTTCACAGAACACCAACAACTTTTTTCGGCGAACGAACGCCGCCTTGCGCCGCGCCTAGAAGGCGGGCCCATACCCTGGGCGGAAGCGGATTCGGGAGAGGGCTCAGCGACGAAAGGCCGCGCGGCTTTCTGCGCGCTGATTCTCGGCATCCTGCGTGACGAGAGGGGCGGGGCGCTGTTCCCCGAGCGTCCCCCTTGACCCTCGCATGCGCTCTGGTGGGCGACGCTTGTCTAGAGCGTCGGGGCTCGCTGCTATTTCGGGAAGCTGTCTCGTGTCGCAACCTGCCGAAGAGGGGGGGTGCCGGCTGGCTGTACCGGCTGGGGCGTCGGCGGCGCTTGAGGAGAAGGCGACCCGAGAAAGCCTTCCGGGCATCTGGGGAGGCGGGGGGGTAAGGGAAAGGGAAGGCGGGAGAGAGGGAGAGAGGGGAGGGG
>CANSQW010000176.1 GCA_947649215.1 uncultured bacterium
ACGCAGAACGAGAGCGTCTTCTCCCACGTCGACTGCATCCACGAGGCCCTGCGCGAGCGGCGCAAGGTGTCGTTCAAGTACTTCAAGTACGGGCCGAACAAGAAGCGCGTGCTCCAGCACGACGGCAGGCCCTACGTGGAGACGCCCGTGCACCTCGTGTACAGCGACGGCTTCTACTACCTCATCACCTACAACGACAAGCACGCCGGCCTGGCCACCTACCGGGTCGACCGCATGTCCTCGCTCATGATCACCGACGAGCCCTCCGCGCGCAACGAGGTCATCGCCTCCTTCGACGTGGCCGAGCACGAGCGTCGCGCCTTCGGGATGTACCGCGGCGACCCGGTGCCCCTGACGCTGCTCGTCCGCGATGACGCGATGAGCGGCGTCATCGACCGGTTCGGCCGCGACGTGACGGCCACGCCGGCCGACGGGGGCTGGACGCGCGTGGCCGTCACCGCCATGGAGAGCCCCGTGCTCTTCGGCTGGCTCGCCCAGTTCGGCGACGCGGTGGTCGTGGAGAAGCCCACCGCGCTGGCCCGCGCCTACGCCGCGCACCTGCGCGCCATCCTCGCCGCCCACGGCCTGGCAGGGGAAGACGGCGCGCCGCCCGACGACGAGGCGGAAGACGCGCCCGACAGGGAAGGAGGCGCCGCATGATGCGCCGCGCGCTCACCTACACGCGCACCGACGTCGAGTCGGTCCTCGACAACCTCGCCGTCGAGGATGCCGCCACCCTGGCCGCGGCAGGGGCCCTCTTCGACGAGGGCCTCGTGACCGTGGTGGAGGACGCGGCCCTCGGCGGGCAGGCCATCGGCTTTGAGCTCGCCGACCCCGCCGCCGCGGCCTCCGTGGCCGCCAGCTGCGTGGAGCCGGGAGCCTGCGCGCTTCTGGACGGAACGCTGCCGCGCGCCCGCGGCGCCGTCATGAAGCAGGGCCACGCCGACCTCAAGTGCTCGCGCGGCGACGCCTGCCCGCGCGCGCTGTGCCCCTTCGCCCTGGCCGCGTGCTTCCGCGCCCTCGACGACCTGGGCGCCACCGTCATCCCGCTCTACTCGGAGGCCCTCGACGTGTCGCGCGCCATCGCGCGCTTCCGCCGCACGTGGGGCCCGCGCCTTATCCGCTCGGACACGGCGCTCAATTCGCTGCTCGCCCGCTCGGAGGACGACTTCGCCGGCGTGCTCGTGGTGGATGACGACACCTACCTCGACGAGTTCACAGCCGATCTGGCCCACATCCTCGCGAAGATGGGCAAGATCGACGAGGACGCCCTCGAGCACCGCCACATCGGCGCGCTCCTGCGCTCGGTCAACCCCGTGGAGGCCACCTTCCACGCCACGCGTGACGAGAACCTCGCAGCGCGGCGCCTCTACGTGGTCGACCGGCTCGACGACTTCTTCGAGCGCGATCCCGAGCGCGACTTCTCCGCCCGCTACCTGGTGGAGCGCTTCGGGCACGTGGTGGATCACCGCTACCTCGTGCTCGCCGGCACCAAGGGCGAGCTCGCGCGGTTCCTCGGGCTCTCCCCCACCCTCGAGCTGCTCCTCGGCGAGCACCGCCTCGAGCTGGCGGGGCTTTCCGCCGCCGACGTCTACGAGCTCTACCTCGACGAGCTCGACGAGGCCGTCCGCGCCGAGGCCGATGACGCCTTCCGCGACGAGTTCATCGCATTCGTCGAGTTCAACATGGACATCTTGCCCTTCAGGGGCAAGGAGCTCGCCGACTACCTGGCCAAGACCTCCAACGCGCGCGGCACCCTCACGCTGCCGCCGAGCCGCTATCGCTCCTCCTCACTCGCCGAGATGCTCGACGACATCGTCGGCCTGCGCTCGGTGAAGGAGACCATCCGCCAGCTGGAGGCCTACGCGCTGTTCGCCAAGCAGGCGGAGGGGCGCGGGCTGACCATGCCCAAGACCAACCTGCACATGGCCTTCATGGGCAACCCCGGCACCGGCAAGACCACCGTGGCGCGCATCATCGCCACCATGCTCTACAAGATAGGGATCATCAGCCAGAACAAGTGCGTGGAGGTCACGTCGAAGGACCTCATCGCGCGCTACGTAGGCCACACCGACAAGCAGGTGTTCGACGTGGTGCAGAAGGCGCGCGGCGGCGTGCTGTTCATCGACGAGGCCTACGCGCTCGTGCCCGACGCGCACCACGGCGCCTCCTTCGGCTACGAGGCGCTGGCCGAGCTCGTCAAGCTCATGGAGGACTACCGCGACGACCTGGTGGTCATCGTGGCCGGCTACGAGCGCGAGATGGCCGATTTCATCGACGCGAACCCGGGACTCGCCTCGCGCATCGGCTACACGTTCCACTTCGCCGACCTCACGCGCGAGGAGCTGGCTGAGGTGTTCGCGAAGGAGCTCGCCCGCGGCGGCTTCGAGGCGGCGCCTGGCGTGGAGGCGCGGCTCGACGAGCTGTTCGGCTACTTCGCCGGCTTCAAGAGCTTCGGCAACGGGCGCTTCGCCTGCGAGGTGCTCCAGCGCGCGCTCATCAAGCATGCCGTGGCCGCTCGCGACGCCGGATGCGAGGCGAGCCGCACCATCGAGGCCGACGACATCCCCACGCGCCGCGAGATGATGGACGTGGTGGACGGGACGTGCGGCACCGCCGACGAGCTCATGGCCGACCTGGTGGGCCTCGACGAGGTGAAGGCGCGCGTGCGCGAGATCGAGCGCGTGACGGCGTTCCGCGCCCGGGCCGCCGCCGAGGGGCTCGCCCTGCCGCCGCAGAACCTGCACATGGCGCTCACCGGCCCGGCCGGCACCGGCAAGACCACCGTGGCGCGCATCATCGGGCGCGTCCTGTTCTCGGCCGGAGCCGTCCCCGGCGACCGCTTCACCGAGGTGCAGGCGAAAGACCTGGTCAGCTGGTATGTGGGCGGCACCTCGGAGGAGACCGCCAAGCTCATCGAGCGGGCGCTTGGCGGCGTGCTGTTCATCGACGAGGCCTACGCGCTCGTGGAGAGCTCCTCGGGCCAGGAGGCGCTCGCCGTGCTCGTGAAGGCGATGGAGGACCGCAAGGGCGAGCTCGTGGTGATGCTCGCCGGCTACGACGGCCCCATGCGCGCGTTCATGGACGCGAACCCGGGGCTCGCCTCGCGCATCGGCTACCGCCTGCGCTTCGAGGACTACGAGCCGGATGATCTGGCCGAGATGTTCCGCCGCAAGATGGAGGCGGCCGGCTTCACGCTGGAGGACGGCGCGCTCGCGCGGGCAGCCGAGGCGCTGCGCTACTTCCACAACGTGGAGAACTTCGGCAACGGACGATTCGCCGACGAGGTGGTGCAGCAGGTCATCGCACGCCGCGCCGCACGGGCGGACGGCGACGTGCGCGTCATCGAGGCCGACGACGTGCCGGGCGTCGAGCACTTCTGCAAGCTGTCGGCCACCCCGGTGCTCGACCCGGTGGACGCCGCTGACGTCGGGGCGCGGCGCCGCGTGGCGGCCCACGAGGCGGGGCACGCCGTGGTGGGGCTCGCCGAGACGGGCCGCACCGACATCAAGGTCATCACCATCGAGCAGGAGGGCACGGGAACCCTCGGCTACGTCCAGCACGAGAAGAAGCGCGACCGGCCGCTGCCTACCGCCGCCGACCTGCGGGCTGAGCTGGCCATGCTCATGGCGGGCATGGCCGCCGAGGAGCGGGAGTGCGGCGCGTTCTCGGCCGGCAACAGCTCCGACCTGGCCCAGGCCACCGCGTGCGCCCGCTCCTACGCGGCCACCTTCGGCATGTCCGAGGCAGGCCTCGTGCAGCTGGTGCCGCCGACGGGCGGCCCGGACGCATGCAAGACCGCCGAGCTGCCAGCCGAGGTGCTGGCCCAGATGAACGACCTGCTAGCCGCGGCGCTTAAGCGGGCCCGCGCGGTCATCGATGAGCACCAGGCGGCCTTCAAGGAGCTGCGCGACGCGCTGCTTGAGGGGCAGACGCTGCGCGGCGAGGAGATCACCGCGCTCTGGGAGCGCCACTGCGCAGCGACGGGCGCCCCGCACGAGGACGAGAAGGGGGCGCCGGCCGCGCACGAGGCGAGCGGCGCCGACGAGGAGGAAGCACGATGAGCACGAAGCCCGAAGAGTCCGACCTGCTGGCCAGCCTGAAGCTGTCTCTTATACACATCTGACGCTGCCGACGAGCGATCTAGTGTAG
>CANSQW010000177.1 GCA_947649215.1 uncultured bacterium
CCGACGGCCAGCGGCTCGCCGCAGCGCGGGCAGCGGATGGCGGCAGCCGGGTCTCCCTCGCAGCTGCCGCAGTTGCGGCAGGGATAGCACATGGCCTTAAGCCCCCTTCACCACGGCGGTCTCCACGAGCCAGCTCAGGGCCGCCGCGCGCTTGGCCATGCTCTCGGCCAGGCGCGCCCGACCGGTGCGGCGCAGCTCGTCGACCGTGGGCGCGCCGCCGAAGAAGCGGGCAGCCGCAGCCTCCACGTCCTCGTCGGAAAGCGTCATGCCACGCCCGTCGAAGAGCGCCTCGAGCGCGAAGCCCTGGCGCAGGTTCTCGCCGGACTGGATGAGCATCTTCACGCTCAGCTCCTGCTCGTTGGTCTGCTCCTCCTCGTAGTAGTCGTCGAGCGTCTTGCCCTGTTGGGCCAGATCGCGCTCGAACTTGCCGAAGAGGCTCTTGTAGGAGGCCTGGTAGAACTCGTCGGGAATATCCCCCACCAGGCGTTTCTCCAGCTCAAGGTTGGCCAGGTGCGCCACGGTGTCGCGGTTGAACAGCTTCGCGTCGTAGGCCACGGCCTTGCGGGTCTCGGCGAAGAACTCCTCCACGGAGGAGAGCGTCGGGTAGTGGGCGCGCACCCACGCGTCGGTGAGCTCCACCTCCACCTTGCGCAGCTGCCCCACCACCGTCACCGTGGAGATGTAGCGGTCGACGTCGTCAGGCGAGATGGCCCGCGGGCGCTCCACCGCGTACTCCACCACCTTCGTCTCGCCCACCTCCATGCCCAGCACGGCCGCGAGGAAGGGGGCGGGCATGGCCTCGCCGTCCATCGCCAGCACCTTCTGCTTGCCGGACAGGTGCGGCACCATCGTATCGCCCTGCTGGGTGTCCACGTCGATGGCCACCAGGTCGCCGGCGGCCACCGGACGCGGCTCGGCGTCCTCGTAGGTGGCGTAGCGGTCGAGCACCTCCGCCACCCGCGCAGCCACCATGCGGTCGGTGACGGTCACCTCGTCCATGGTCACCTCCACCGGCTCGTAGGAGGTGAGGGCGAGGCGCGGCTGCTCCACCACCGACAGCTCCACGGAAAACTCCTCGCCGTCGACCGGGTAGGCCAGCACGTGGATCTTGGGCGTGAGCGCCGGGGTGAGTCCCAGCGCGCCCAGGGCCTCCGACGCCATGCGGTTCACCACGAAGTCTCGCCGCAGCTCGCAAAACGCCTCGGCGCCCATGCCCGCCTGGGCCGCCGCCTCGACGTCATCCCACGGCTGGTCGGGCGCAAGCCCCTTGGCCGCGGCCACGGTCTCGTAGAACTCGGCGAGCAGCCCATGCACCGCCTCCGCCGAGGCCGTCGCCTCCACGGCCACCGCGCCCTTCGCGTCCGGCTCGGCCTTCTCCAAGCGGGTAAGCTCCATGATTCGATGCTCCTCCTTCTCTGCGCCGCCCCTAGGAGACGGCCTCCATGAGGACCGACACGTCCTCAACCTCTTCCAGATGCTCGACCAGCGCGGCGATGGCCTCCACCTCCTCCGCCGACAGCGCGCGCTTGGCGTAGGACGCGCAGTCGCGGAACTTGCCCACCAGGTCGGGCCACGCCATGCGGTTTCTTGGGTGCCCGTAGACGATGTCCACGCGCTCGTCGTAGACGGTGCCGTTGGCCAGCTCCACGCGCACGCGGCCCGGCAGCATCGTCTTGGAGAAGTCGCTCTCCAGGGCGGCGTCGTAGGCGGCGTCGGTCTTGGCGCACAACTCGCGCAGCAGCGGATCGGCCAGCGCCGCGACGCTGAAGTCGCCGATCTCCAGCTTGCGGTAGGCGAGCGCCTGGGCCACCGTGAACGGCAGGCTCAGCTTGGCCTCGGGGATGGTCTGCGGGGCGCGGCGCATCTCGAGGGGCTCCACGCAGCGCTTGGCGTCGTCGGCCGCGTAGAACACGGTGATGCGGGCCACGTCGGCGGGGTCGAGGTCGTTGTCGCGCGCGATGCGCAGGGCCGCGTCCACGCAGGAGTTGGTGAACCGGCAGCAGGGCCACGGCTTGATGGACACCTCGGTGCCCTCGAAACGCTGCCCGAAGTCGTCGAAGGCACCTTCGTCGCGCACACCGCCGTAGTACAGGTTGAAGAAGCCAGCCGTGCCGTCGAAGGCCTCCTTGAGGCCGGGCACGCCGCGCCGGGCCATGAGCGCGGCCAGCACGCCGGTCATGTTGGGGAACATGGCGTAGAGCCCGCGCAGGGCGCCCGGCTCGATGACCAGCTCCTTCGTCCCGCCGGCGCGGTTGTAGGCCAGCCCCAGGGCGTTCTCGGTGGCGTCCACGTCCAGGCCCAGCAGCTTCGAGGCGGCCACCGTGGCCGAGAAGGTGCCCAGCAGCACGGGCAGCATCCACAAGAGCCCCTGGTTGGCCGCGGGGTTGGTCACCGCGTAGCCCAGCCGGCAGATGACGTCGTCGCCCAAGACGACGGCGGTAATGAGGTCGCGGCCCGACGCCTTGGCGTACTCGCCGACCACGAGCGCAGCCGGCACCACCGACGCGCTCGGATGCACGAAGGCGTCATCATGGGCGTCGTCGTAGTCGATGCTGTGGGCCAGCGCGCCGTTGCCGAGCGCCGCGAGCACGGGGTTGGTCTTGGCGCCCTGGGCCATCAGCGTGCACTCCTCGGCACCGCCGAGGGCTCCCACCAGGCCCATCACCCCCTCGACCCCCTCGCCGGCGCCGCTGCCGGCCAGCATCACCCCCAGCGTGTCGAGGATGGCCATCTTGGCCGCCAGCACGTCCTCGGCGGAAAGGTCGTCATAGGTCGTCTTCGCCGTCACCTCGGCGATGCGCGTCGTCAGTTCCATGGATCTCCCTCCCTTGGCCGGGAGCCCGGGCTTCCGGCTCGCGCTCCCCGGCTCTCATGCCGGGCCCTCGCCGGCCCGGCGCCTCCGTCCTAGCGCTCGCAGATGGCCACCTCGTCGTCGCTCACCCACTCGAAGCGGGCGTTGAGCCCCGCCTCCTCGGTGATGCGCTCCATATAGGCCACCACCGCATCGCCCTCGCCGCCGCGGCGCACGGGCATCGGATCGCCGTCGGCGTTGATCATGGCCGGGACGAAGCCGGTCTGCACGACCTGGCCGTCCTCCAGGTAGGCCTTGACGATCATCGTCTTGTTGCGGTCGACGCGCGACTTCGGCGTGGGCTTGTAGTGCGCGTCCAGGCTGTCGATGAGGCGCGTGTCGTGGAAGGCGTCGCCGAAGTCCAGGACGAAGTTGCCCAGCGAGTAGTAGATGGTCTTGCCGCGGTAGACCTCGATGCCCTTGAGGATGTGGGTGTGAGCCCCGATGATGAGGTCTGCGCCCGCGTCGATGGCGTCGTGCGCCATCTCCACGCAGTACATCGGGATCACCGCAGGCACCAGGTGCTGGCCCCAGTGGAAGGCCACGACCACCACATCCGCCCGCTCCTTGAGCGCGCGGATGTCGGCGCAGATCATCTCGCGGCTCTCCTTGGTGGGCAGCGACACGATGCGCGGCGGCGTGGCCGGCTGGAAGTCCACCTGCTCGTAGAGAGTGTGCACCTTGAGCGGGGCGATGCCGGGCTTGTCCACGTCGGCATCGTACTCGGGACGCGCCACGGAGCAGTAGTTGAGGAAGCCCACCTTCTGGCCCTTGCGTTCGAGGATGACCGGCTTGCGGGCCTCGGCCAGGTCGCGCCCGGTGCCGCAGTGGGCCACGCCCGCTGCGTCGAGCGTCTCGAGGGTGCCTATCATGCCCTCCTCGCCCCAGTCCATGGCGTGGTTGGTGGCACAGGACACCACGTCGACCTCAGCGTCGACGTAGGCCTCGACGAAGCGCGCGCCCTTCGACACCGACTGGCAGGGATGGGGCACGCCGTCATCGGCCAACACCTGCTCCATGTTCACATAGGCGATGTCGGCCTCGCGGAACAGAGGCGCGACGTACTGAAACGCCGTCTTCGGGTCGGGTCGGTCGAGAATCACATCGCCCGCTCCGGCAAGCACTACACGATCCATAGCTGCCTTCCTTTCCTGCTCTTTCGGTCATCTAACAGGCACGGCCGACGAAACGCCGGCCGTGCTGCTCAGTCTTTAGTCCCTAGGCCACAGGCGGCTTCGGAGCGCCCGGCGCCGGGGGCTTGGGAGCATCCGGGGCTGCCGGCGCGCCCGGGG
>CANSQW010000178.1 GCA_947649215.1 uncultured bacterium
CTACACTAGATCGCTCGTCGGCAGCGTCAGATGTGTATAAGAGACAGGGGCAGAATCGACGGTTTGACGACGCCCCGCCCCTCGTTTTTCCGCACCATCGGCTGCAAAACCCCAGGTCACGAAAGCCCGAGCCTCGCCCAGGCGCCCCGATAGCGCGAAAATCGCCCCAAAAACGACGTCAAACCGTCGAGTCTGCCCAGTTCTCGCCACCCCGCGAAGCCTGGCGGCGGAAAGCACCGCGCCTGTCCTTCCGCCGGGTTGTTGGCGGATGACCGGCTCTCCCCCGCGTTTCCTGCTAGCATGGCAGGGCAAGAGACGAATGCGGCCGACCCGCTCCGCGCTGACGGGTCTGGGCTGGGGCTGGCCTGGGAAGCGCCTGCCCCCGGCCGCGACCGAGGCGGGCCGGCGCGAGCCCGCGTGCGAGAGGGGAGGCCCCATGAGGGAGCGTAGGAACACGGTGCTGCTGTTCAGCAAGCTGCCGGAGGCGGGCAAGGTTAAGACGCGCCTGACGGTGCTGAAGGACGGCGTCTTCCAGCCGGACGTGGCCTCGGCGCTCTACCACTGCATGCTGTTCGACGTAGTGGAGATCATCTGCGGCGCGTTCACGGCGCTTGAGGCGCGCCCACCGGCAGTGGACGCCGCCACGGGCGAGGAGATCCGCGACACCTACGACCTGGTCATCTCCACGGCGCCGGCGACCAACGTGGGGGCGATGGAGAAGCTGTTCGCGGACGCGGGGGAGTGGCCCCGGCCGCTCACGTTCATCGCGGACGAGGGCGCCAGCTTCGACGAGCACTACAACCACGCGTTCCAGCAGGCGTGGGAGCGCGGGGCCGACTGCATCCTGTCCATGGGCGCGGACATGCCGGCGCTCACGGTGATGGACGTCGTCGCCGGCTTCGACGGGCTCCACGCGCTTGACGCGGTGCCCGGCGGCGGCATCGTGCTCGCGCCTGACCAGGCCATGGGCGTGTCGGTCATCGGCTGGACGCGCGATACCGACTTCGATCACACGGGCGTCTACTACAACCGCGACGGCCTGACGGTGCTGCCGGCCTACATCGCCAAGGCGCGCGAGGCCGGGCTGCCGGCGCGCTACCTGCCCCCCATCCCCGACGTGGACACCATGGGTGACCTCATGCACGCGGTCACCGTGGTGGAGGCGCTCAACTACACCGCCGCCTTCGACGGCAACACGCCGCCGTGGCGCACCGCCGACGCGCTCGCCCAGATGGGTTGGAGCGAGATTCGCGTCCCCCCGAACGACCTGTTCGACCCGCGCGACGAGATCGACAAGTAGGGCGCGGGGGGGGGCGCTACCCCCGCAGCGCGTAGAAGGCCACGGCGCTCGCGGCGGCCACGTTGAGGGAGTCCACGCCGTGGTCCATGGGGATGCGCACCGTGTGGTCGCAGCGCGAGATGGTGGCCTCCGCCAGGCCGTCGCCCTCGGTGCCGAACACGAGCGCGAGCGGCTGGGGGCCGGTGGCTGGCGCGCCCCCGTCGCCCGCGCCCGCCCGCGACGGTCGCCCCGTCAGCGCGGCCAGCTCGTCGAGCGTGATCGAGTTGTCCGGCAGCGCCATGGCCGCCGTCGTGAACCCCAGCTCGCGCAGGAGCGGCACGCCCTCGGCCGCCCAGTCGCGCACGTCGTCGCCGATGCGCGTCCAGGGGATCTGAAACACCGTGCCCATGGACACGCGCACGGCCCGGCGGTAGAACGGGTCGTAGCAGGCGGGGCTCACCAGCACCGCGTCCACGCCGAGCGCCGCGGCCGATCGGAAGATGGCCCCCACGTTAGTGTGGTTGGTGATGTTCTCCAGCACGGCCACCAGGCGCGCGCCGGCCACGGCCTCGGCCACGGTGGGCAGCGCGGGGCGCCGGAAGCAGCCGAGGGCCCCGCGCGTCAGCTCGAAGCCGGTCAGGCGGGCCAGCTCGTCGCGCGGCGCCACGAACACGGGCGCGTTGGGCGCGGCGGCCTCCACGGCGGCGATGACCGGCGCGAGCGGCTCGAGCCACTTCTCCTCCATGAGCAGCGACACCGGCGTGAGGCCGCCGGCCAGCGCCCGTTCGATCACCTTACCCGACTCCGCGATGAGCAGCGCCCGCTCCGGCTCGATGCGGCTGCGCAGCTGCGTGTCGGTCAGGCGCGCGAAGGCGTCCAGGCGCGGGTCGTCCAGGGAGCTCACGTATTCGAGGGGCATGGCGGGGCCTTTCTGCGAGGTTTCGGCGAGATTTTGGACATTTGCGTCGAAATTCCGAGGTAAACCGCCGCAAAGGGGAGGTTTTACCCGCCCAACTGCCGTCGCGGTCGAACTCGACCTGGGCAAACGCCGGAAACCCTGCGAACCGGCCTGCCTGCTACCTCGGAACTTCGAAGCAAATGTCCAAAAACGGAGCGAAAAAAAACGCGCACCCCGGAGGATGCGCGCCTTCGTACTCAAGAGCCGTGCGGCTTCGAGCAGCCCTTAGGCCAGGGCGTCGATGAGGGCCTTCATCTGGTTGGAGCCCAGGCCCTGGATGCGACGGTCGGCGGGGATGCCCAGCTCCTCCATGAGCTTCTCGGTCTTGACCTTGCCGTAGCCAGGCAGGGCGCTGACGAAAGCCTTGACCTTCATGCGGCCGACGACCGGCTTGTCGCTCATGTCGAGGACCTCCTTGGGGGTCATGAGACCCATGGAGAGCTTCTTGGTGAGCTCGGAACGCTCGGCGCGGACGATGCGGGCCTTCTCCAGGGCGGCGGCGCGCTGCTCGGGAGTCATGGTAGGTGCAGCCATGTTGTAACTCTCTTCTCTCGTTCTCTGCGCGCCATGCTTCTGAAGTGCGCGCAAACTTGGCCAATAAAACAAGCGGCTACAGATGTTAGTTGAAGTGGACCCCGTTTGCACGTCTTTTTTGCGAAATAAGCGGTCGGAGCAGGTTTTTTAGCCCGTACGGGGGCGAAAACGGGCCTTCGGCGCCAAGGAAGAAGGCCTGGTGGGAGAAATTGTGGGGACGGGGCAACAAATCGGAGGAGGGGGCCTCGGCGGTATAATCGAGCCGTCCCAAGCCCCATCCGCGCGCCCGGGCGCGCCTGTCAGGAAGGCCCCGCCATGACCCAGAAGAAGGTCGCGGACATCGCCCCGCGCCCCCATCCCGACTTCGACGCCTTCGCGGCCACCATCGAGGCCCTGCGTGCTCCCGACGGCTGCCCCTGGGATCGCGAGCAGACGCACCAGTCCATCGCGCACAACATGATCGAGGAGGCCTACGAGGCTGTGGACGCCATCGAGGCGGGCGACGTGGCTCATCTGCGCGAGGAGCTGGGCGACGTGCTGCTCCAGGTGGTGCTCCAGGCGCAGATCGCGGCCGACGCGGGCGAGTTCGACATTGCGGACGTATGCCGCGACGTGAACGAGAAGATGATCCGCCGCCACCCCCACGTCTTCGGCGACGCGGCCGCCGCCAACGCCAACGAGGTGCTCGACCTGTGGGACTCGGTGAAGCTGGCCGAGCAGGGGGCCGCCGAGGACGGGGCGCCGGCCGACGGGGCGCCGGCCGGCCTGCTCGACGGCGTGCCCGCCAGCTTCCCGGCGCTCATGCAGGCGCAGAAGGTGTCGCGTAAGGCCGCCTCCGTCGGCTTCGAGTGGCCGACGGTCGATGATGTGTGGGAGAAGGTGGCTGAGGAGGAGGCCGAGCTGCGCGCCGCCTACGCCGCCGCGCCGAAGTCGTCCGACGGCAAGGTGCTCGCCGAGGCCGACCCTGTCGCGGCCGCAGCGGTGGAGCTGGAGTTGGGTGACGTGCTGTTCTCGCTCGTCAACGTGGCGCGCAAGATGGGGGTCAACGCCGAGGGCGCCCTGCGTGCCACCTGCGTGAAGTTCCGTCGCCGCTGGGCCTTCATGGAGGGCGCCGCCTGGGGGCAGGGGCTGCGCGTGGAGGACCTCTCCACCGCCGAGCGCGAGGAGCTGTGGGAGGCCGCCAAGCTGCTCGATCCGGCCGAGTAGGGCGGCCCATCTGGGCTGTGCGCCCCGGTCCGTGGAATCCTGCTTGACTTAAAGTCGGCTCCAACTATTACCATGGGACGCGATGCGCTTCGGCGCCCGCTACTCCGAGAGACGAGGAATCCCATGAGAGAAGACCTGGCATCCATTTCCAAGATGGGCT
>CANSQW010000179.1 GCA_947649215.1 uncultured bacterium
AGGGCGCACTCGGCGCCGCACTTGGTGCACTTGTTAGTCATGGAAACAGCGGCTGGTCTAAAGCACATGGGAACTCCTTTACTGAACTGTCGTAAACAATTCGGGCTTATATGACGCTCACACTGTAATACCAATCTGTATGACTAATCAATATCTTTATTTCTCCCTTTTTGAGAATAATCGAAGTATTAGGTAGGGTGTAAAGGATGATTATCCCTGGTAAATGACGTGTTTTTTCACCTTTTCATAGAAAAGTGGTGGTGAATTATTGTCAAAAAAGAATATTCCCAATTTCAAATTTGTACTATTAATCTAAACCATTTCGTATTATGTTAAAGAAGCGCGTTGATACTAGTTCTAAGACTGTTTAGTATTAACGCGATGGATGGATCGAGAGAAAGGCGAGATCATGTGCTTTAGACCTGCAGAAGCCGAACTGCCCCCCGTCATGTGCCCGTCCTGCGGCAAGAAGATCAACCGCATCGGCGGCGCGCTCCCCTCGAAGTGCCCCTTCTGCAAGGAGCCGACCGACGGGATCGAGGACGCAGCTGCCGCCCCCGCCGCCCCGGCTGCGCCGGGCGCGCCCGCGGCCCCCGGCGCCCCCAAGCCCCCCGCTGCCCCGCAGCAGTAGACCCGGCAGAACCGTCGGCCCTTCGGGCTGGCGTTTTGCATAGCAGTTCCAGTAGGGAGAGAAAGACGAGAGGAGAGGACTATGTCGGAAAGAATCATTGATTGCGGCGACGGCGTCATCAAGTGCCGTACCTGCGCGTGGTCTCCCCCGGGCGACCACCCGGTGGGATGCGGCATGTACCTGACCGTCAAGGACGGCAAGGTCGTGGACGTCGAGGGTGACCCCGACCACCCGATCACCAAGGGACGCCTGTGCGTGCGCTGCCTCACGCTTCCCGAGTACATGTACAACGAGAAGCGCGTCCTGACCCCGCTCAAGCGCGCCAAGGAGGACCGCGGCAAGGACAAGTGGGTCGCGATCACCTGGGACGAGGCGCTCGACATCATCGAGGAGAAGGTCAACTGGATCAAGGAGAACTGGGGCGCCGAGTCCATCGTCGCCTTCCAGGGCACCGGCCGTGAGGCGACCCTCTACAAGACCCCGCTGGCCTACGCCGCGCTGGGCACGCCGAACTCCTGCTTCCCCATGTCCGGCGACTCCTGCTACGGCCCCCGCTGCTCCGTGGCCGACTTCATCCTGGGCGCCGGCTACCCCGAGCTCGACTACGCCGCCTACTTCCCGGATCGCTACGACGACCCGCGCTACGAGGTGCCGAAGTACATCGTGCTCTGGGGCAAGGACCCGCTGTTCTCCAACCCCGACGGCTTCTTCGGCCACGCCCTCATCGACCTGATGAAGCTCGGCTCGAAGTTCATCGTCATCGACCCGCGCGTCACCTGGTGCGCCGCGCACGCCGAGTACCACCTGCAGCTGCGCCCCGGCACGGACGCCGCGCTCGGCCTCGGCATGATCAACTACATCATCGAGAACGACCTCTACGACCACGACTTCGTCGAGAACTGGTGCTACGGCTTCGACGAGCTCAAGGAGCGCGCCGCCCAGTACCCGCTCGACAAGGTGGAGGAGATCACCTGGGTGCCGGCTGACACCATCGCCGCGGCCTCCCGCGCCGTCGCCGAGAACCACCCGTCCTCCTTCATGTGGGGCCTCGCCATCGACACCAACGCCAACGGCGTGCAGGCCGGCCACACGGTGCTCATCCTGGCCGCCATCCTCGGCGACCTGGACGTCCCCGGCGGCGTCACCCTGGCCGTCCCGGCGTCGTTCATGGGCAAGTGGCGCTACGAGTGCGCCCAGCAGCTGCCTCCGGGCATGATGGAGAAGCAGATCACCGACCTGGAGCACTACCGCGGCTTCCAGGCGGCCCACGTCATCGCGCACCCCGACTGCATCCTCAACACGCTTGAGACCGACGAGCCCTACCCGCTGAAGATGGCCTGGTTCTACGCCACCAACGGTGTGGCCAACACCACCAACGCCCAGGGCAAGCGCTGGTTCAAGGCCCTCGAGAAGATGGAGTTCAACGTCTGCCAGGACGTGTTCCTCACCCCGACCGCCATGGGCCTGTGCGACCTGTTCCTCCCCGTGACCACCTTCGCCGAGCATGACGGCATGGTGCTCCCCCACTTCGGCCGCAACACCCACATGGTCATGGCCATGAACAAGGTGTGCGAGGTGGGCGACTGCAAGTCCGACCTCGAGATCGACTTCCTCGTGGGCAAGCGCCTCAACCCGAGCGCCTGGCCGTGGGACAACGTGGCCGACTTCTTCACCGAGCAGCTGCACAACGGCGGCGTGGACATGACCTTCGAGGACCTGCAGGACGACGGCTGGCTGCAGATGCCGTTCGAGTACAAGAAGTACGAGAAGGGCCTGCTCCGCCCCGACGGCGAGCCCGGCTTCAACACCCCCACCGGCCTGGTCGAGCTGTGCTCGAGCCTCTACGCCGACTGGGGCGAGGACCCGCTGCCCTACTTCGAGGAGAACAAGCTCACGCCCTACACCCCGGGCCGTGAGGACCTGGCCCGCGATTACCCGCTGGTGCTCACCACGGGCGGCCGCGAGACCACCTCGTTCCACTCCGAGCACCGTCAGGTGCCCTCGCTGCGCGCGATCATGCCCGACCCGCTCGTGCAGATCAACCCCGAGACCGCCGCGAAGTACGGCATCAAGGACGGCGACTGGGTGTGCATCGAGAACCCGCTGGGCAAGGCCATCGAGAAGGCCCAGATCACTCCCACCGTCGACCCGCGCGTCATCCATGCCCAGCATGGCTGGTGGTACCCCGAGCAGGATCCGGAGGCCCCGAACCTGAACGGCGTGTGGAAGTCCAACATCAACAGCCTCATCCCCCATCAGGCCATCGGCCGCATCGGCTTCGGCGCTCCGTTCAAGAACGTCGCCTGCCGCATCTACAAGGTGGACGGCCTTGATGCTCTGGGCACCCTTGATCCCGACAGCCCCGAGGGCGCCATCGGGACCGACCCTGCTAGCTACGTAGCGACCAAGGAGGCCTAAGATGAGCGACTTCGCTTTGCTGATCGACTACAAGTACTGCACCGGCTGCCACGTCTGCGAGGTGTCCTGCCGCAAGGAGCATGACATTCCGCTGGAGGAGTGGGGCATCAAGCTCACCGAGCTCGGCCCGGTGAAGATGCAGGACAAGTGGCTCTGGGACTACCTGCCCGTGCCGTCTGACCTGTGCGACCTGTGCGAGGCGCGTGTCGCCGAGGGCAAGAAGCCCGCGTGCGTGCACCACTGCCTGGCCTCCTGCATGGAGCTCGTCCCCGTGGAGGATCTCGGCCGCGTCATGGCCGAGCATGGCCCGAAGGTGACCGCCTTCATGCCGCGCTAGCCCTGCGGCTTCCGCCAGAAAGGCGCCCGGCTCCGGCTGGGCGCCTTTTTTTGTCGTCGTCCCGTGGCGCGAGAGCGGAACGCTCGCCCCCCCCCTGCGCACCCTGTCGGCCTCCTGTGTCCCGCCGGCCCCTTTTCCACCCCCTCCCTCCTATCTTTCGCTATACTTCCTACCAAAGGGTATTAGCTAATGCTTGGAAGTAAGCCTATGAACATGGACGAGAATAAAGTGCTCGAGAACGCTGCTATGCTCTACGGAGCCATTCCCGGATACCTGCTCGGCGACAAGGGCAAGGAGGAGGTCGCCCAGCTGCTGGTAGCCCTCATCGACTCCCTCGACGACATCGAGTACTCCCGCTCGGGAACGCCGCTCTACGATGTTATCGACGGCAACTTGCCCGGGCGCCGCAAGAAGTCGATCCTCGCGCTTGAGCGCCGCTTCGACCTGACCGAGCGCGAGGCGCACATCCTCCGCTTCCTGGCCAACGAGCGCAACCCCACCTACATCGCCAACGCCCTGGGCATCGCCCAGGCCACGGCCAAGGCGCACAAGTACTCCATCTTCAAGAAGCTGGGCGTCCATACCTCCGAGGAGCTGCGCTACCTGCTGGAGCACTACGAGTCCGACGACCAGGCGCCCGACCCCAAGGGCGAGTAGCCGAAATTGGCGGCCGCCGGCGCGTGAGGCTGGCCGCGCGACGCCGGGGTTGCGTGCTGTCTCTTATACACATCTGACGCTGCCGACGA
>CANSQW010000180.1 GCA_947649215.1 uncultured bacterium
CCCTACCTCTACTTCGACCAGGGCGACGACGCGCCGGCCTTCTTCTTCGAGGAGGCCTTGGCCACGGTGCCGCGCGCCAAGACCATCGCCTGCACCGACCGCGCGTCGCTCTCCGAGCTGATCGTCGCGCTCAACGGCTACACGGTGACGAGCGGCATCCTGGTGGGCATCTCCGACGGCGCGTCGCTCAAGACCGTGCCGCTCGACACCGACGTACAGCTGCGCCTGGGGTATGTCACCCGCAAGGGCGCCGAGCTCTCCGACCTGGAGCAGCGCTTCGTCGAGAAGCTGGAGAAGAACCTGGAGCGCTACGCGCGCTTCTAGCGCCGCCGCGTCCACGGCTGGTGACGGGTTCCCGACGCGCGCCGATAGATGAGAGGCTCCCTTCGAGAGGCCCTGTGTTTCACGTGAAACACAGGGCCTCGTCGTTTCACGCGCGGAGAGGGGAGCCGCGAGGATGGAAAGCTGCAGCCGACGCTAGGGCTCCGCGGATGTTTCACGTGAAACATTCAACCATGGCTAACTTTTTTGACGTGTTTCACGTGAAACGGGGGTTAGGGGCGGGGAAGCTCCTCGATGGTGAAGAGGGAGGGCAGACCGTCGCTGCTGAGGGGGCCAGCGGCGTGCGCCTGGAGGTAGGCGCGGCATCGCTGCTCGAAGTCGGGGACGGGGGAGATGCAGTACTCCCGGGTGAGCGTGGAGCCGTCGGCGAAGGCGGCGGTCAGGCGGAAGGTGGACGCCCCCACCTTGTCGGAGGCAGCGGCGAGTCCGGCGGCCTCCGCGTCGAGCAGCGCGTCGACGAGCGCCAGCCGCGCTTCTTCCCCTCCGTCGTCGTTCCGCGCTGCCGCACGCCACCGGTCGTTCAGCATGCCCACCCCATCGGGAAGGGGCATCACCACCTGCACCTCGCACCGTGCCTCGCCGACGGGCGCGCCGTTCTCGTAGGGAAGCGTGAAGCGCGTTTCGGTGCCTACCTCGTAGCTGCCGCCGGATTCGCCGTCCGCAGGACTGGCATCCGCGTTGCCCGGGCTTCTGGCTTCGTGGGCAGCGCGGAAGGCGGCTTCGTCGTAGAACATGAGGAACACGCCTTCGCCGATCACCTCATAGGTAACGCTGGTCAGGCGTTCTCCGGAGCACGTGGCGTCGAAGAGGAACCGCGCGCTCAGGAGTTGCGGGCCGTCCCCTTCTTCCGTGAGGGGATTGAACTCGGCTTCCTCCGCC
This sequence comes from uncultured bacterium, assembly GCA_947649215.1. Classification (GTDB taxonomy): domain Bacteria; phylum Actinomycetota; class Coriobacteriia; order Coriobacteriales; family Eggerthellaceae; genus Enterorhabdus. Next base: position 1,222 of record CANSQW010000180.1, read on the forward strand.
TGGAGGGGCCGAAAGGCATCGAGGCTGAGCTCGACCGGCACCGTGGGCGGCGCGGAGGCGGGCTCTGCGGCGAGGGGTGCCGGGACGCTGGATGCGTCATCTCCTGCGCGCTCCGCCGCGTGGGCGTGGGCGATGAGCGTGAAGGAAGGCTCTCCGTCCGTCGTTGCCGGGGAGACTCGGGGTTGGCTGCCGCCGTCGTCTGCAGGGGACGTTCCGCTTGGGAAAGCGCCGTTTCCGAGGGCCGCCCCCAGCGCTATCACGGCGATGACCACGGTCGCTGCCACACTCGCCGCCCGCCGTGCCGTCGCCCGCCGCGGACTTCCCGTGGCAGGCGCGCTCGTGTGTTCGCGGGCCTCGTGCTCAAGTGTGGCCGAGATGCGTTCGCGCGCAGCATCGGGAAGATGGGCCGCCGCCAGCTTCTGGCCGTGAGACTCCAGCAGCTCATCGACGGGAGTGCGCGCGTTCCTAGTCATGGCTTCTCCTCTCGAGGTCATCGGTTGACGTGGGGTCGCGTGGATCGCCGCGACGGTCTTCCAGTTGGCGGCGGAGCGTCTCGCGAATGCGGGAGAGGCGCGTGCGGACGGCCCCGGCGCTGCATCCGAGGATGCGGCCGACCTCCGCGGCGGGGTATCCTTCGGCGTAATAGAGCGTGACTGTTGCGCGCTGGTCCTCTGGCAGCAGGGCGATCAGCTCGCGGATGGACTCCTCGGCTGGCGTTGTCGTAGGGCTGACGTGCAGCGCTTCTTCCGCTTGCTGGTCATCCCAGGGAATCCGGCGACTCCACCGGGAGCGGGCCAGGTCGTGACAGCGGTTGAGCGCCACGCGGATGAGCCAGGCCTTCAGGTGCTCTTCGCTTGTGAAGGTGGTGCGGTCGCGCAGCAGCCTCACGAACACGTCTTGGCACACGTCCTCGGCGTCGCTTGGCGAACCGGTTTGCCCGAGCGCCACGCGATACACGGTGTCGCCCCATCGCCGCAGCGCGTCCTCCATGAAGCGCGCATCGCGCGGCTCCGTGTTGCGCGGCGCGCGCCTTCCGAATATGTCTCGCAGAATGATTCCCATGTTCCTCCTCACTCATAATACGAATGAGAAGCCCGAAACGTTACGCTCCTGCGAAACAGGCCGCCCGCTTTGGGCGCTTTCCGCCCTCCCTCCCTTCCCCTTCTCCCGCTTTGCTCCCTCTGCCCCGTCCTCACCTCGCGCTTCGGTTCCCTCCCTCCCCTCTCCCTCCTCTCTCCCTTCCCCTTCTCCCGCTTTGCTCCCTCTGCCCCGTCCTCACCTCGCGCTTCGGTTCCCTCCCTCCCCTCTCCCTCCTCTCTCCCTTCCCCTTCTCCCGCTTTGCTCCCTCCCTGCCTGCCCTGTTCTCCCACCGCGCTTCGATTCCCTATCCCCTCCACCCGTCATTGAATGTTTCACGTGAAACATTCAACCATGGCTAACTTTTTCGGGGGGGGGGGATTCCCGGTGGTGTGTTTCACGTGAAACGCGGGCGGGTTCCCTATACTGGAAAGCCGAAGAGAAGGGACAGCCTATGATCGAAGTTCTGTGGCATGGTCGCGGCGGCCAGGGCGCGTTCACGGCGGCGCGGCTGCTCGGCGCGGCGGCGTCGATGGCCGAGGACGCCTTTGCGCTGGCGTTTCCGTCGTTCGGGCCGGAGCGGCGCGGTGCCCCGATGCGCGCGTTCACTAAGGTAAGCGCCCAGCCCATCGGCGACCGCAGCGCCATCGCGCGTGCCGACTACGTGATCTACCTCGACGACACGCTGCTCGCGCCCGGCTGGGAAGCGGAGCTGAAACCCGGCGGCATCGTGCTCGTGAACAGCGCGAAGACGCCGGAGGCCCTGCTGGCCGGCATCGGCGGCGCGCCGTCGGATGCGCTCGACCCCGCCACTAGAACTGACCGGCTGCTGGCCCTCGACGCCGACGGCCTCTCGTCCGCGCTTCTGGGACGGCCCATTCCCAACACGGTGTTCCTCGGCGCGCTCTCGCTGCTCTGCGACCAGGTGCCCTTCGACGCGGTGGGCGAGGCCGTGCGCCAGTACATGTCGCCCAAGCTGCACGAGAAGAACCTCGCCATCGTCGCCGAGGCGCGCCACGCGATGGCGCAGGCGCTCGCTGCCCGGGCCGTCTCGCGCCAGGCCCGCGAGGGAGATGTCGAAGAAGGGCCGGCCGCTGTTTCACGTGAAACAGAGCGCGCCGCCGCACAGCTGATGCCCATCGGGGATGCCGCGGCCGCCGCTGGGGGCAGTGCGTCGGCTCCCGCGTCCTCGCCGAGCCTGCGCGACGACGCGGCCGCCATCCCACGGCTTCGCGAGCAGCTTTCCGCGCCGCTTCCCAGCTTGGAGCCGTGCGACTTCGCGCAGTCCACGTGCTACCCAGCGGGGCACCTGGTCACGCGCAACGCGGGCTGGCGCAACCAGCGCCCCGTGCTGGCGGCCGACCTGTGCGCCGGCTGCCTCCAGTGCTACCTGTATTGCCCGGACGGCACCATCGTGCGCACCCACGCGACCAAGGAGCAGCTGTCCGCCGGGGACTCCGCTGTCGCGGCCGTGGCCATCGACTACGACTTCTGCAAGGGCTGCGGCATCTGCGCCAAGGCGTGCCTTTTCGATGCCATCGCCATGATCTCGGAGGAGGACGCCCTTGCCGCGGAGCGCCAGGCTGCGGAAGCCATGGCGGCAGCCGTCGCGGGCGCCCCCGCAGCCGCGGATGCTTCCCCCGCCCCCGGCGAATCGCTCGCCGGTGCGTTCCTTTCCGACTACGAGAGCGAGGGTGGTGCCCGATGAAGCGCTTCCTTTCCGGCGACGAGGCCCTGGCCGAGGGCGTGCGCCTCGCGCGGCCGCAGGTGATCTCGGCCTATCCCATCACGCCGCAGACCGTGGTGGTCGAGCGCCTCTCCGAGATGGT